>JBLYYN010000241.1:0-7077 GCA_048550535.1 Gammaproteobacteria bacterium | reverse complement strand
TGATACTCGGCGCAATCGCAGGCCCCCTGGCCTATCAGGCCGGCTCGGCCCTGGGTGCCATGATAATTCCAGACTCTATGCAGGCCAATATGACGCTCGCTGTTGGCTGGGCAGTACTCATGCCCTTAATGATGAAAACTGCTGACCTAATTAACAATCACTCAAACATGAAGCCGGCGCAATGATGAGCTTTGACATTTATTTTCAGGCCCTGGGCATTATGCTCATAGTGGCAATTTTTTTCTGGCTCATAAGCATTGTGATAAAAGACGTCAGCATTGTCGACAGCCTGTGGTCTTTATTTTTTCTAACTGCCAGTATTTACACCTATTCACAACTCGATACGCCATCACTTCGCGCACAGGTGGTTCTAATACTGGTAATTATCTGGAGCCTCCGGCTTTCTGCCTATATTACCATTCGTCACTGGGGCCATAGCGAAGATCATCGCTATCAGACCATCAGAGCCAATAACCAGCCTGGCTTTAGCTTTAAAAGCATTTATCTGATTTTTATTTTTCAGGCAGTCATTGCCTGGGGCATTGCACTGCCTCTTTACTACGCCATGAATTCAAACATAGCATTTGGCATATTTGACTGGATCGGTATTAGCCTGTGGCTCACAGGTATGTATTTTGAATCCACTGCAGATACACAACTGTGGATATTTAAACGCAATCCAGATAACCAGGGAAAGGTCATGAACGCAGGACTCTGGAAATACAGTCGTCATCCAAATTATTTTGGAGAATTTTTAATCTGGTGGGGTTATTTCTGTTTTGCACTTGCTGGCGCCAGCTACTTAAGCATCATGTCACCATTGATCATGACTTTCCTGCTGATGAAATTTTCAGGTGTCGGCTTACTGGAGAAAACCATGAAACGACGTCCAGGGTATGAAAGCTATATTCAATCCACCAATGCCTTCTTTCCAGGCCCCCGGCGCAGGGTGAAATAATTATGATACACCATTACATAGCAGTTAAATCAGTAATACTTTTCCTGTTACTTGCAACAACTACGCACACTGCAACTGCTATGCAGAACAAACATCAGGAATGGTATTTTAATGTTTACCTGGATGATACAGCTATCGGCTATCATCATTTTATTCAGGTCAACCAAGACACCCAGAAAATATTTATCAAAGCAGAATTTGATGTCAAGCTTCTGTTTTTCAGCATTTATAATTACCTGCATGAAAACAGCGAAACCTGGGACGGCCAATGTCTTAAGGAATTATCTTCCAACACTAATGATAATGGCGAGCAGCAATACGTATCATTTCGACAACAGAATAATAACTACATTATTAAAACAGAAAAACGTTCTATTACCGTCAACAACTGTATTCGCAGCTTCGCATACTGGAACCCTGATCTTCTTCAAAGCAGGCAACTACTTAATGCGCAGACAGGCGAACTGGTTGATATAGAGTTTAAAAATATAGGTAAACATACCCTGCTAGTCAATAACACGCCTGTCGAATCAAAACAGTATCGCTTACTGGGCGAGGACATTGAAATCGACTTATGGTATTCACTGGATAAACAATGGCTGGCACTGGAATCGAAAACCGAATCCGGCAGCATACTGCGCTATGAACTCCAGCAAGGAAGTATGAAATGAGAAGCCTGACAGTCCTGCTAACGGCATTCATATCCATGGCCTGTAGTCATACCCCGACTGCCCCCTTACCACGTGCCGAAAATGTCGATATCAATCGCTTTATGGGCCGCTGGTATGTAATAGCCAACATCCCTACCTTTATTGAAAAGGGCGCCCACAATGCCATTGAATCCTATTCACTCAATAAGGATGGCTCGATAGCCACCCGCTTCAGTTTTTATGACGACAGCTTTGATGGTGAGCTAAAGCAGTATGAACCCACCGGCTATGTCAGCAAAACAGACAATAGCCTGTGGGGCATGCAGTTCATCTGGCCGTTTAAAGCTGAATATGTCATCACTTATCTTAGTTCTGACTATCAACACACCATTATAGGTCGCAGTGCACGAGATTATCTCTGGATCATGTCTCGCCAACCCGTGATGGATGAAAAGGTATATAAAGAATTAATCGAGTTTTCTGCAACCTTGGGTTACAACACTGACCTTATTGAAAAAGTACCCCAGCAATGGCCTGAAAAAGACAGTGAAAATCATATCAACACAAATACAGAAAATATGCCAATGGAGAACAAACCATGAAACTTGCGATAATTGGCAGTGGTATAGCAGGCAATGTACTTGCTTATCATTTACATAAAGACCACAACATTACTGTTTTCGAAGCCAATGATTATGTTGGTGGACACACGCATACTCACGATATCAATATAAACAACGCTGATTATAAGATCGATACTGGTTTTATAGTTTTTAACGAGCAGACCTACCCAAATTTTATCAGCCTGCTCGAACAGCTTAATGTAGAGACTCAAAAATCCAGCATGAGCTTCAGTGTAAAATGTGAAAAAACCGGGCTTGAATACAATGGCAATAACCTGAATTCGATGTTCGCCCAGCGTAGCAACCTGTTACGGCCGTCTTTTTATCGCATGATAAAAGATATTTTAAGATTTAACCGCGAATGTGTTTCTATTCTTGAACAGTCCGACATCACTATCAGCCTGGGCCAGTACCTTAAGGATAATAATTATTCCCAGCAATTTATTGAACAATATATTACACCTATGGGTTCAGCCATCTGGTCATCCAGTTATGAACAAATGATGGACTTCCCGGCCCATTTTTTTATACGTTTCTTTTACAATCACGGCCTGTTAAACGTTAACAACCGTCCCGACTGGTACGTCATAAAAGGTGGTTCCAGGTCTTATGTCGAAAAACTTACCCGGAGCTTCAGACAACAGATACGCCTGAACTCACCCGTGCAACGGGTAAAAAGACTCGCCAGCCATGTCGAAATTACCACAAACGACATGCCATCAGAAAAATTCGATTATGTCTTCTTCGCCTGCCATAGCGATCAGGCACTTAAAATGCTGTCCAGTGCTGATGCTTTTGAGCAAAACACCCTGAGCGCTTTCCCCTATCAGGACAATGAAGCCATTCTGCACACAGACACAAAGTTGCTACCTAAGCGCAAACTGGCATGGGGCGCCTGGAATTACCACAATACAGATAACCAGAATTCGCCCGTGGCCGTCACTTATAACATGAACATACTACAGGGCATACGCAGCACTGAAACCTTTTGTGTCACCCTCAATAACACACAGGCCATTGATGAATCAAAAATTATCAAACGCTTAAATTATGCACATCCCCTGTTTACACAGGACGCTATAAACTCACAAAGCAAACATAGCACGCTAAATGGCATCAATCGTTGCTTTTATGCAGGGGCCTACTGGCGCTATGGCTTTCATGAAGATGGCGTGGTAAGTGCACTAAATACAATCAATGATTTTAAGGAACATATTAAGTATGAACAGCAAACTATTCGTCGGGCAGGTTAGTCATCGTCGCTTCACGCCTCGCGAACATCAATTTAGTTACAGGATGTTCATGATGTACCTGGACCTGGATGAGCTACCCAGACTGTTTGATAAATTCTGGTTCTGGTCCGCACGCCATTTGAACCTGGCTCATTATGCGCGTAAAGATCATCTTGGCAACCCACAGTCATCACTTAAGCAGTCTGTTATCGAGCTAGTTAAATCCCAGAGCAATATTGAGCTGAAAGGTCCGATACGGATACTTACGCATCTAAGATATTTTGGCTACGGTTTTAACCCTGTTAGCTTTTATTATTGCTTTGATGAGCAGGATCAAAATATCGAAGTAATTGTTGCCGAAGTTAATAATACACCCTGGGGTGAACAGTTCTGTTATGTACTACCGGTTGACCATGAAAATGACAATCCAGCTCACTATAGCTTTAATCTAAAAAAAGAATTTCATGTATCGCCGTTTAACCCCATGAACCACGACTACAGCTGGAACTTTTCCAATAAAGACAATCATCTCGCGGTACATATGGAAAACTGGCTGGAAGGCAACAAGGTGTTTGATGCAACTTTGTCACTACAGGCCATGGATATTAATTCAAGATCATTATCGCGGGCACTGATTCACTTTCCACTAATGACAGCCAAGATCAGTTTTTCTATTTATTACCAGGCTATAAAACTCTGGTTAAAACGTACGCCACTATATACACATCCCGACAAGATTTCGACCAGCACAACCAGGCATCGATGAGGTAAAAACCATGAAATCAAATATCATCCCTGCACAACAAACTCAGTTCAAAACCTTACCACGTTTGTTTGATCAATTCGCAAAACGGGCAGTCCTGTCTAAACTTGAAAAAATCGACAAAGGACAGCTGCAGGTCATTGATGATAAACAAATATATGAGTTTGGCGATCCCGATAAAAATCCGATTAAAGCGACCATCACTGTTCGTAATTCTTCGTTTTACAGCGCCACTGCATTTGGTGGCAGTGTTGGCTCTGGCGAATCCTATTTTGCTGCCGACTGGGATTGCGATAACTTAACCAGCCTGGTCCGTCTGTTGCTAATTAATCGTAATGTACTGGATAATATGGATAGCGGACTTAACCGACTAACCTCGCCATTCAACAAACTGCTTCACTGGTTGAATCGAAATACACGCCAGGGCAGTAGGCGTAATATCGCAGCTCATTACGACATTGGCAATGACCTGTTTGAACACATGCTCGACAGCACCATGATGTATTCAGCGGCCATTTACACAAGCAAAGACTGCAGCCTGGAACAGGCCTCTATACACAAGCTGGACCGTATATGTCAAAAATTGCAGCTTGATGAAAATGATCATCTACTCGAAATTGGTACAGGTTGGGGCAGTATGGCCATATATGCTGCAAAACACTATGGTTGCCAGGTCACCACCACCACTATTTCACGCAAACAATATAAATACGCACAACAACAGATCCGTCAGCAAAAGCTTGAACATAAAATAACACTTTTATTTAAGGATTATCGTGAACTCACCGGCCAGTTTGATAAACTGGTTTCGATTGAAATGATCGAGGCTGTTGGGGTTGATAACCTCAACACTTATTTCCACAAATGCTCAGACCTGCTTAAACCTGATGGTATGATGTGCTTACAATCAATTACCATAGCGGATCAACGCTATGATCAGGCTCGGCGTGAAGTGGACTTCATCCAGAAATATATATTCCCCGGAGGCAGCCTGCCATCAATAACAGCCATGGCCACATCCATTATGCAGGCAACTAACATGCGAGTATTCAACCTGGAAGATATAGGCCCCCATTATGCCAGAACACTGCGTGACTGGCGTGAGCGTTTCTTCAAACAAGAGTCTAAAATTCGCGACCTTGGTTATAATGATAGATTCATTCGGCTATGGGAATATTACTTATGCTACTGTGAGGGTGGATTCCGAGAACGAGCCATCAGCACGGTACAATTGCTGCTGACCAAACCAGATTGTCGTCGTGCATCACTGGTTCCGATACTAACAGGATAATTTTATGAAAAAATTTATCAAACATACCAGTTTACTCATTTTCAAAAGCCTGTTTCTCATTGGTCATGCCAATGCTGCTGATGAATTAACCATAGGCTCCATCGCACCTGATTTCAATTTAAAAGATCAAAATTACCAGGATCACAAATTGGCTGATTACAAAGGCCAGTGGCTGGTAGTATATTTTTATCCCAAAGACGATACCCCAGGCTGCACCAAAGAGGCCTGTAATTTCCGCGATGACATCTTCAAAATCAAGGCACTGAATGGCGTGGTGCTTGGTATTAGTCTGGACGATTCCAAAAGCCATGAAGAATTTGCAAAAAAATACAGCCTGCCCTTCTCTTTATTGGCCGATACCGACGGCAAGGTCAGTGAGACCTATAACGCCCTGACCAAGTTCGGCCCTATAAAATTTTCCAAGCGCCACAGTTTCATCATCGGACCCGACGGCATTATCAAAAAAGTTTACCGCAGTGTGGACACAGATCGACACAGCCAGCAGATCATCGATGACCTGACATCCCTGATAAAAACCGCCAACCAATAACCACGATTTATTCAGGCTCAGCGACTACTCTGAGGCCAAATACATCGTAACGAGTTTCTGGAGGATTGGCGCTACGGTACCCAGGCCGTACCATATGCAAGGGGCAATGATAGGAGCCTCCGCGACGCACCTTTGATTTCCCCTGTCTGGGCCCCACCGGATCGATTCGAGCCTCCGCGGTATAAGTGTTGCCAAAATACCAGTCTTCCACCCATTCCCAGACATTACCCAGCATGTCATGCACGCCAAAAGCATTGGCCTGCCGGGTAGCTACTGGATGCGGGACGTCACCTGAATTATCGATAAACCAGGCATGGTCTTCCAGCTCCACCAAAGTCACCGGACGCAGTCGCGGACTACCCGCTTTCGCCACATACTCCCATTCCGCCTCACTGGGCAGCCGGTAGTTATATTGACTGTCCATTTTCGACAGTTCCCGCACAAAAGCTTTGGCCATAAACCAGGAAATGGTGGTTACCGGTAGTTGCTGCCAGTCCTTGTGATTCCACAGGGCCGCATCACCGGGTTTATTTTCCATCACCACCAGCCACTGCTGTTGTGTCACCTCGGTCCTCCCGATATAAAACGGTCGACTGATCACCACTTTATGGGCAGGTGTCTCATCCTTAAATTCACTGGCTTTGGGATTGATAATTTCACTCAATGCTTCCTGCAGATTCTGTGTACCCATAATGAAATCACCGGCAGGAATTCTGACAAACTTCATTCCCTGGGCATTTTCTATGATTCCACTGGCCGTCGCTGGATTAACCAGCATAATGCAAAACAGAATAAACATCGATTGAATGATATTCATGATCCTAGCCTCCGAAGATCGACCCAGGTTTGTGGGGGAGTATGATTATAGGCCGAAAAAAAGATAAAAGTTAAAAGTTACATAACTTACAACTTATTAAATTTCTGCCAGTACCTGTTGCGACATGGCTATAGCCTGGTCATGGTAGCCTCCGCCAAATATATTTAAATGATTAATAATGTGGTACAGGTTA
>JBLYYN010000240.1:0-7699 GCA_048550535.1 Gammaproteobacteria bacterium | reverse complement strand
GGTCCACACCCACGGTTCGAAATTTATGGTGAACTGGAGCCCATGACTAAACTCTGGCAACATCTGGATGTACACGCGGCCCCCGTGGGTGCCGATGCCTGGTCTATGCTGGATATTCTGGCGGGCATGCCTACGGTGTATCCGCAAACATCGGAAGCCTTTGTGCCGCAGATGATCAACATGCAGGTGATCAATGGCGTCAGTTTTAAGAAAGGCTGTTACACCGGCCAGGAAGTGGTCGCTCGTATGCAATACCTGGGTAAACTGAAACGCCATATGTACCGGGTCCACATCGACTCCCATGCAGCGGTCAATCCGGGTGACCCACTGTATGTGCAAGGCAGCACCTCAGGACAGGGTCCGGGCACCATCGTGGATGCCAAACTGGTACCGGATGACGGCTATGAAGGACTGGCGGTAATCAATATCAGCGATGCCGAAACAGGCCATTTAAAACTGATCGACGAGAATGGCCCGGCTATTACCATTAAAGAGCTGCCGTATAGTCTGGAGACCCAACAAAGTTAAAAAGTATCTGTAAGCGTCAGCATAGCGCCAGTGCTTTTCTAAGGAAACTCTGATTAACTTGTCATTTCCACCAAAGGGACGACTGCATGGACAGATAATAGATCCTTCATTATATGCATTCCCCACACATCCATGTGGGTTATATAGGTGGTAGAGTAATACATTAGGGCAGGAAGCTCGTAATTAGAACAACGCAGGACGATGTTAATGGAATAACAAGTGTCTCGAGAGGGCATGGATAGCCCGAAGAGACTCAGTTGTCGAGGAGCAATTACCGAGCAATTGTCGAGTTCAGTCGGGATGACATATTATCACTTAATCAGAGGTTCCCTGGTTATCTGAAGTTTACTAAACAAACACATTACTGAAATCTTGTCTAAACTCATGTGAAACAACCATAATAATTTCACATGATTGAAAAAGCCGAACAATTTTATCAAAAACTGTGCAAGGCTGTTCAGACAGATCAACTTAAGCTTCCAAGCCTACCGGAAGTGGCCCTGAAAATCAGGCAGGCGGTCGAGAGTGAAGAAAAATCTGCCCAGCAAATTGCCGAAATTCTGACCCAGGATGCAGCGCTGGCGGTCCGCCTGCTACAACTGGCCAATAGCCCCCTGTATCGGGCCCGATCTAAAATCGATAATCTACAAATGGCGATCACCCGACTGGGCACCCGTGTGGTGCGGGACCTGGTCATTACCCTGGCCATGAAACAGATCTTTCAGTCCAGCTCCGTATCACTGAACCAGCAATTTCGAGAACTCTGGAGCACCAGTGTTGAGGTGGCCGCCATCTGTCGCATGCTGGCCAGCACCCAGAACACACTAGAACCGGAGCAGGCCCTGCTGGCAGGATTGATCCACAATATAGGCGCCCTGCCCATACTTCGACTGGCGGAAGATGACGATGAACTGAACGACGATTCACAAGCCCTGGAAGAAATCACCCTGTACATCCAGAGCAAGGTCGGAAAAATCATTCTGGAATTCTGGGACTTTCCCGATAACTTCATCGATGTTGTCAAATACTGGGATCAGTTCGATCGACAGCACTCGGGTGCTGCCGACTACACGGATCTTGTACAGGTGGCTATCCTGCAGAGTGGACATACCCGCTTTGCCCATACCCCCAACGACTGGAGCCAGATTAGCGCCTTCCACAAACTCGGACTGAATACATCCGTCAATGTCATGGAACTGGATGACAATAAAACCTTCATCGAACAGACCAGACAAACCCTAATGACCATGTAATGAGCACTGAACTCAACGAAAAAGCCAGACATTATTTACAGCTGATCACACAGGCGATCAGCAATAACCAGCTGACACTACCTTCACTGCCGGAAGTCGCCCTGCGCGTGAAGCAGGAGTGCGAAAAAAAAGATACATCAGTTACGGGTATTGTTCATGTCCTTAGCGAAGATCCAGCACTGGCTGTACGCCTTATGCATATTGCCAATAGCTCAATGTACCGGAGTCGTTCACAAGCCGATGATTTGAAACAGGCGGTGACACGATTAGGCCTGAAACTGGTTAAAAACCTGGTGATCAGCCTGGCCATGAAGCAACTCTACCAGTCCAGCAGCACGATGATTAATGATTTATTAAAAGAAGCATGGCTGGCCAGCACCAAAACCGCAGCCATGTCCCAGATCCTGGCCAGAACCACGCCCCAGTTAAACCCGGAAAATGCCTTACTCGCCGGCCTGACACACAATATCGGCTCACTGCCGATATTATTACTGGCGGAAGACGATGATGATTTGTTTGAAGATCTGGAAACCCTGTGTCTGCTGGTGAAAAATCTACAGGCTAAAGTGGGCGGCCATATTTTCCAGGCATGGCATTTCCCCGATTACCTGTCCGCAGTTGCCCTGCACTGTTATGAATTTAATCGACAGCATTCCGGCCCGGCCGATTATGTCGACCTGGTTCAGGTAGCCCTGGTTGAAAGCAGTATTTATACGGGACTTGACTGCCCACAGGACTGGTCCAGTATCCCCGCCTTTGACAAGCTCGGGGTGCATACCGGCAACGGCATCCTGGAAATCGAAGAAAATCGAATCATGTTTGATGAAACCGAGGCCATATTTGCCTGAATACCCAGAAATATTCGATGAAAACACTATACTCAGTAAATTCTCTCAGCAGGTTTAACTTATGAGCAGCAAGTCAGAAAGCTTTTTTGCCCAATTAGAATCCGCCGTTAAAACGGATCAAATTATTCTTCCGACGCTGCCGGAAGTCGCACTTAAAATAAGAGACTCCATAGAAAGCGAAAATAGCTCTGCGCAACAGATATCCGATACCCTGTCACAGGATGCTTCACTGTCTGCACGCCTGATTCAGGTGGCCAACAGCCCATTGTATCGTTCTAGAAATCCCATAGATGATTTGCAAATGGCCGTCACCCGTCTGGGCATAAAAATGGTACGTGACCTGGTAATCAGTCTGGCCATGAAACAAATATACCAGGCCACCTCTGATGTGCTGGATGATCACTTCCGCAATGCCTGGAACAACTCCGTCGATGTGGCCGCGATCAGTCGAATGCTGGCCACCACCGTCGGCATTAATCCGGAACAGGCGCTTTTAGCTGGGCTGATACATAATATTGGTTCACTGCCCATTGTGGTGCTGGCAGAAGATGATGATGAACTGTTCCAGGACTCAGACGCCTTAAGTAAATTGATATGGGAACTCCAGAGCAAAGTCGGGGAAATGATACTCAGCAGCTGGAATTTCCCCGACACCATGACCCAGGTCGTCAAAGACTGTTATAACTTCAGTTACGACCATGGCGGCAGTGCCACATTGGTCGATGTGGTTCAAGTCGCCATACTCCAGGGCGGATATATCGATGACAAACACGCACCGACCGACTGGCATGCGATACCGGCCTTTGCCAAATTAGGACTGGATACCGATGTTAATGTGATTGAAATCGAAGAGAACAAGGAAATGATTGAAAATACTCGGCAGACTTTGATGGTTTAGCATGCTAAATGCTGATCACCGAGATTTATGTTCTTTAGGTACGCAGAGAAATTAAAAAGCAGTAATCATAAAAATTTTTCTATAATCTCTTTCACACTATGAATCGCCTGTTGCAGATTTTATGCATCCTCAACAGCAGCCAGTATTGTCATCACTCAATGATCATTCCCAGGCTAAACGGCTAACAAGGCCATAACATCTACACTAAAGCAATTATTTTATCGCAAAAATCTCATCGGAGATTGATTTTAATCTATTAAATGAGTGGCATTCACAGGCCGGGATTGTTAGATTAGATTTCCTGTTTAATAAATGATTTAATAAATGCCATGGCTTTATAAGCCAAGACTAATGTCATTAACCGTAGATGATGAAGAGGTCTCATTATGAAACGATCTGCTTTTGTTGTACTAGGTCTATTTTGCCTCAGTATCTGCACCACTCAGGTGTATGCCGAACAGTATGTTATCAAATTCTCCCACGTAGTTGCGGCAGGTACACCCAAGGGTAAAGCTGCAGATCTGTTTGCCGAACTCGTGAACAAACGAATGGCAGGCAGGGTAAAGGTCGAAGTGTTTCCAAATTCACAGCTCTACAATGACAATAAAGTACTGGAAACTATGCGCCTGACCGACAGTAAAACCACCGGTATTATTGCTGCGCCAAGTCTGTCCAAATTCGTCAAGTTTTCCAAAAAACTACAGGCCTTTGATTTACCCTATCTATTCAATGATGTGAATGATGTTCACAAACTGGTGGAATCACCGGTAATGGACAAAATGACCTCAGATCTCGGTAGCAAAGGCCTGAAAGCGCTAACCGTATGGGATAACGGCATGAAGGTGTTTTCCATAAAAGCTAACAAACACCTGCAACAAGTACCGGCTGACTTTTCCGGTAAAAAATTCCGCATCCAGTCTTCCAATATCGCCGCCGCAATGATTGAAACGCTGGGCGGCACACCACAGAAACTGCCGTTCAAGGAGGTTTATACGGCACTGGCACAGGGTGTGGTCGATGGCCAGGAAAATGCCTGGTCCAATGTGTATTCGAAAAAATTCTATGAAGTGCAGGATTATATCAGTGTATCCAATCACTCCTATCTCGGTTACCTGGTGGTGGTCAGTAACGAATTCTGGAGCAACCTGCCCAATGATATTCGCACAGAGCTGACCGCCATTTTAAAAGAAGCCACGGATGCTAATCGCAAATTCGCCCAGCAAGCCGATATGGCAGATCGTAAAAAAATCGAAAATGACAAATATGCAAAAGTTATCGATTTAACGGATACAGAACGTAAGCAGTGGAAACAGATTACCCGTCCGGTCTGGGATAAATTCCGTGACCAGATCGGTGCCGGCCTGATGGATGAAATTATTGCCGTGCTTGCTGACTGAATATAATTATTTAACCGACACTCCACCCAGCAGAGGGATCGCTGCTGGGATTATCACCGAATAGCGGAAGTCAACATTAGACTAACAGTTATATGAAAGTTAATTGTTAAAAAAGTAATGAGTCATCAGGTTTCTTTAATGTTTAATCGCGCCATTGATCTGTTCGAGAAATACACTATTACCATTGCCTTTGCAGTGGCAACCTTACTACTGTTTAGCAATGTTGTATTACGTTATGCCTTCGATACCGGTATGAGCTGGGTACTGGAAGCGGTTCAATACCTGTTTGCCTGGGTGGTACTGATTGGAGCGGCTCACGGCGTTAAAATGGGCATTCACCTCGGCATCGATTTAGTCATTGAAAAACTATCAGCCTCATTGCGCAAGAAAGTTGTGCTATTCGCCGTACTCTGCTGCCTGACATTCGTCGCTATTGTTGATTATCAATCGATGCGCTATATCTTTAAAATCTACCAGTGGGGCGACCTGACAGAAGACCTGCAAATTCCGCAATATCTTCCCTATCTGGCCTTGCCGACTGGCTTAAGCCTGATGTTCTATCATTTCCTGGTGGTTGGCTTGAAAGTATGGACCGATCAGCAGCAAAGCATCCATACCAATGAAGTACCCGATGCGCTGAAAGACCTGGAATAAATAATGGAACTCTTATTGTTATTTTCCGGCCTGCTGTTTCTGTTACTCATCAATGTTCCCATATCCATTAGTCTGGGCCTGACATCCCTATCCTATGTATTGATAGCGACGGACGATGCACCGGTGGTGATTGCCCAGAAGCTGTTCGATACCATGGAACATACCACGCTGCTGGCGATTCCATTTTTTATCCTGTCTTCGCACTTTCTATCCACCGGTGGTGTGTCTGAACGCTTGATCGAATTCGCCAAATCCATGGTGGGCTGGATGCACGGTGGCCTGGCCATGGCAGCGGTTGTTTCCTGTATGCTGTTTGCCGCCATATCCGGATCATCGCCGGCAACCGTAGTCGCCATTGGCTCGATAATGATTCCCGGAATGATTAAGGCCGGTTATAGCAAAAGCTATACCGTAGGGGTCATAGCCACCGCAGGCAGTATGGGCATACTGATTCCACCGTCCATTCCTATGATTGTGTATGCCGATGCCGTGGAAGAATCCGTCGGCAAGATGTTTATTGCCGGCATCTTGCCAGGGATTCTAATGGGTGTGCTGTTGATGCTGGCAACCTGGGTCGTGGCTCGTAGACGCAACATGCCGCGTGAACCCTGGCAGGGTTTTGGACATTTATTTAAATGCTTTCTGCGTGCCTTCTGGGGCCTGTTGTTAATTGTCATTGTAGTGGGCGGTATTTATGGGGGTATTTTCACACCCACTGAAGCTGCAGCCGTGGCCGCCGTATACTCAGCCTTTATCGCCCTGTTTGTGCACAAAGATATGAGCTTTAAAGATGTACCCAAGACCATGCTCGATGCATCGAAAATGACCGCGGTCATCATGTTTATTATTGCCTGCGCCATGATATTTGCCCATGTGCTCACCGAAGAACAGGTGCCGCAGAACCTCGCCCAGTCCGTACTCGAACATAACCCTAGCCCATGGATGTTCCTGTTACTGATCAATGTTATTTTATGGTTTGCCGGTGACTTTATGGAACCCTCGTCCATATTGTTAATACTGGCACCCTTGTTCCACCCTATTGCCCTCAGCCTGGGCATAGACCCCATTCATCTCGGCATCATCATGACCACCAACATGGAAGTCGGCATGATCACCCCACCCGTGGGCCTCAACCTCTATGTCGCCGCCGGCCTCACCGGCATGAGCCTTGGCCAGGTCACCAAAGCCGCCCTGCCCTGGATGTTTGTACTCATATTCGCATTGTTACTAATCACCTATATTCCCTGGATTAGTCTGTTTCTGGTGCAGCTTCTTTATTGATAAAATCAGATCTGGAGACTGATTAAAAGTGCTGGTTAAACTGGGGGAGGTTCAGTCTGACCCATTGATCCTATTTTCATTAGATCCCTTTACTCTTCTTTCAATAATTATTCCCTCTAGCTCTTCTGGACTGAGTAATGGCTCTAGATTTTCATCTATTGTAATCTTACATATTTCTTTATATTCATTTGTGGGTCCTTCTACATTAGTTACCATCAAATAAACAGAAACAGTTTCTTTACTGAAGGAAAAAAAATCTATTTTTTGCACATTTAACGCATAATGCTTAACACCTTCTACTATCCGACCTTCAAACACTTGTTCTTTTGGCCTTTCCTGATACATTTTTTTATTATTTTTTCCTATAAATTTCCAACTTATTCCCCGATACATTTTTTCCTTAAGAATCATTGGAATTTCTATCTTATCTATTGTATAAATGCTTTTATTATTCAAATAAACATAATAGTGATCTGTATCGATAGTATGATCACATTTTAGTTTATAGCCTGCATTTATTATCTCCCCCAACATAACATCATATTCATTTGCTAGAATCGCCGAAGATTGAAAACCAGCCTGCAAACTAATAAATAAAATAATTAAGACCTTCTCCATAATTTATAGCCTTTTTACTGAACTGGTTTAGTTTCTGAATTCAAGTTGCAAATGCACCACCTGCGGGAATAGCGGGAATAGGGTCAGGTCTTGCCTTTTGCCTTTATGATTCGACTCACGGGGATAGGGTCAGGTCTTGCCTTTTGCCTTTATGATTCGACTTATTCTCGAATAATGTAACCCAAAGAAATCACCTATGGCATTCATGCTATACCCTCCACT
>JBLYYN010000239.1:0-2712 GCA_048550535.1 Gammaproteobacteria bacterium | reverse complement strand
GTACGCTGCAACTCGAGATAATAACGACCGGGGAAAATAGCCTGCCAGGCCTTGAGCAATTCTTCCGCCAGCATCTGGTTACCCGACAGCAGGGCACGCCCCACATCACCTTCTCGGCCACCGGATAAAACGATGAGTCCTTCATTCATCTCACGCAGCCAGTCCACCTCAATCATCGGAATGCCGCCGTGCTGACCTTCGAGATAGGACTTGGACACCAGCTGAGTCAGATTCAGATAACCTTCACTATTCTGGCACAGCAGCACCATACGAGAAGGCTGTTCGGTTTCCAGTGCGGGACGAATCCAGGCATCCACGCCAATAATGGGCTTGATTCCCGCCGCCAGGGCAGCGCGGTAAAATTTCACCATGGCAAACAGGTTGCTTTGATCGGTCAGGGCCAGAGCCGGCATTGCCTGATCCGCAGCTTGCTGCATGAGTGGTTTGATGCGTACCGTTCCATCCACCAGGGAATATTCGGTATGCAATCTCAGGTGAACAAATCGAGGGTTCATTAAATCGTCTACTGGCTAATATATTTTGCTTTAAATATGTTTCTTAAACTATTGATTATTATATTTTTCATAGAAACAACAATAGATCTTAAGAGCTGCTATCTGGCCCACAGAGCATTATCCTACTTGCACGGGATTGTAGCAATAAACCATTTCAACAGAATTATGAACGGTATTTCATGGCAGTAGCCCCACTTCTACCGATATAAACCCGTGCCAGATGAAGGTCGATCACCACTCGACGACCTAAGCCTATATTGCCTGCGAAAGTCCGCTCAGGGGTGACCAGAGATGAATATATTAACTTCTACAAACATCTATAAGTCACTGTTTACAATAATTTTTTGACTGGGCCAAAAGTTTTGCGATGGAGGGGACAGGGGCCAAACTCCTGTAGCAACTCCATATGCAGCCTGGTGGGGTAGCCCTTATGCCGATTGAACTCGTACTGGGGATAGCGATCATGCAATTCAAGCATCTGGCGGTCTCGGTCCACTTTGGCCAGTATCGAGGCCGCCGAGATAGCAGCCACCTTACTATCGCCTTTGACTATGGCCTCAACCCGACAACTCAGCTCCGGGCATTTGTTGCCATCCACCAGGACCAGATCGGGCGCCAACGACAATGACTCCACCGCACGTTTCATAGCCGCCAGGCTGGCCTGTAATATATTAATGCGGTCGATTTCATCGGCGTCCACCGAGATCACTGACCAGGCCAGCGCCCGTTCGCGAATCTGATGGGCCAGGGCCTCGCGTTTTTTCTCACTGAGTTTCTTGGAATCATTCAAACCGGCAATGGGCCGATCCTTATCCAGGATAACGGCCGCGGCCACCACGGCTCCTACCAAAGGCCCCCTGCCCGCCTCATCCGTGCCCGCTATATAACGATAAGGGCTCAGGTCAAAATCGATGTCGTCAGTCATGGTTTCCGGTACAATGCATTGCCAAAATTAGCGCCCATCTTATAGAGACCGCCCCTGGGTGGGCAAGTAAAATATGATCGGCATTTACCCCTGCTCGCCAGCCCTGTATTGGCCCGCAAACCTGATAAAGACATTATGCCCAAATCCATTATGATCAGTGCCGGAGAAGCCTCCGGTGATCTGCACGCCGCCAACCTGATAAAAGCTCTGCGCGTCATTGAACCGGATATCCAGGTGCGCGGTCTGGGTGGAGAAAAACTCAGGCAGGCCGGCGCCGACCCGTTGATCGACTGCTCAGATATAGCAGTGGTAGGCATAGTGGAAGTACTGGCCAAATACCGCACCATCCTGGGTGTACTCAACCAGCTCCGGGATGACGTAAAAGCTAACCCACCGGACCTGTTAATCCTGGTCGACTATCAGGAATTCAATTTCAAACTGGCGCAAACCGCCAAAGCCGCCGGTGTCAAAGTCCTGTTTTACATCAGCCCCCAGGTCTGGGCCTGGCGTCCACACCGGGTACATAAAATCGGAAAAATTATTGATATGATGGCGGTGCTGTTTCCCTTCGAGGAAAAATTCTATCGGCAAGCCAATGTACCGGTACGCTTTGTCGGTAATCCACTGGTGGACGAAGCCCAGCCCCGCAAGAATAAGAACCAGGCAATGGAACAATATAGGCTGGATAGCACGAAACTCATCGTCGGCCTGTTTCCCGGCAGTCGTAAAGGCGAGATCAAACGTATCCTGCCCATCCAGCTTGAAGCGGCGCGATTACTCAAACAACGCTATGAGGATATCCAGTTCATCCTGCCCATTGCCAGCAGTTTGAACGATGCAGATATCGCCCCCTATTGCACAGGCTATGATGATCTGGCGATTCACCGGGTCAAAGACCTGCCCTATGATGTGATGCAGGTATGTAATGCTATTATTGCCGCCTCCGGTACCGCCACCCTGGAAATCGCTTTAATGGGCATTCCCAGTGTCATCACTTACCGCATTTCACCGATCTCCTATTTCATTCTCAAGCGACTGGTCACTATCGATCACATAGGCCTGGTCAACATCGTGGCAGAAAAAGCCATAGTGAAAGAACTGATCCAGAATGAAGCCAAACCGAATAAGATAGCCGATGAGATTTCAAAAATTCTGGATGATGAGGCTTATCGTAATCAGATGATTTCGGAGCTTAACCAGGTACGAGCCAGGCTGGGCAAGCAAGGTGGTTCGAACAATGTGGCGCAACTGGCTTATGAAATGCTGCATGAT
>JBLYYN010000238.1:0-4290 GCA_048550535.1 Gammaproteobacteria bacterium | reverse complement strand
CCTTCAGCAACATAGTCCTCTGAATCATCACCCTTAAGCTGAATTTTATTATCATGGTCCTGTTCCCAGGCCAGGTATTCATCGCGGGTGTTTTCATTTTCAAAATAAATCTCAAGACCATTATCGCCATCACCCTCATATACACAGGGATGGGAATCGGGGTCCATAACTTCACGCATAGTAATCGGGTCGGTAGTTACTCTAATGTGCATGTCAATCTCCTGAGGGGGTAGGAGTGAGGGGGATATTAAAAAATAGAATACCTGAGTTTAATAGTCAAGAATTATTGACTAAAAAGCTAAAAAGATCTGTGCATGTACTCAGGCCAGGTTCTTAAGTGCCTGTTTTTTATTAAGAACTTTTTTAAGGTAATGCCCGGTAAAAGACTCGGGTGTGTCCGCCACCTGCTCTGGAGTGCCCTGTGCAATAATCTGTCCACCACCGGCACCCCCTTCGGGCCCGAGGTCGATAATCCAGTCTGCGGTCTTGATAATGTCCAGATTATGTTCGATGACGATGATGGTATTGCCATGATCTCTGAGCCTGAGCAGTACCTGCAGCAGCTGTTCTACATCGTGAAAGTGCAGGCCAGTGGTGGGTTCATCCAGGATGTAGATGGTGCGCCCCGTATCTCTTTTGGAAAGTTCACGGGATAGTTTGATACGTTGTGCTTCGCCGCCGGATAAAGTGGTAGCTCGCTGGCCTAGAGTGATGTAGGACAGGCCAACATCCATCATGGTCTGTAACTTTTTGTGGATGACGGGTATGGCATGGAAGAATCCGAAGGCGTCTTCTATGGTCATTTCCAGTACTTCGTGGATGTTCTTACCTTTGTACTGGATATCCAGGGTTTCCCGGTTATAGCGTTTACCCTTGCAAACATCGCAGGGCACATAGATATCGGGAAGGAAGTGCATTTCGACCTTAATCACGCCGTCACCCTGACAGGCTTCGCAACGGCCTCCTTTTACATTGAAGCTGAAACGACCGGGTTTATAGCCGCGAGAACGAGCTTCCTGAGTGCCTGAAAATAGTTCTCGTATCGGGGTGAACAGGCCTGTATAGGTCGCTGGGTTAGAGCGAGGTGTTCGCCCGATTGGAGCCTGATCTATATCCACCACCTTGTCAAAATGATCGATACCTTCAAAGCTGTCATAAGCGGCTGGATTAATCGAAGATTTGTTGATTTCGCGCGCCAGCAGGTGATACAGGGTGTCGTTGACCAGTGTGGATTTACCCGAACCAGACACGCCAGTAACGCAGGTAAACAGACCCACCGGGAATTCTACATCCAGCTGTTTGAGATTATTGCTGGAGGCGCCCCTGAGCGTAAACACCTGTTCGCTATGCGGGGTGCGCTGCTGGGGTATATTGATCTCCATCTGCCCCGACAGGTATTGGCCTGTGAGGGAATTAGGGTTGCTCATGATCTCGCCTGGCGTGCCTTCGGCTACAATTTGACCGCCATGGACACCTGCCCCAGGGCCAATATCAATCACGTGGTCGGCACTGAGGATGGCATCTTCATCATGTTCCACCACTATCACCGTGTTACCTATATCGCGCAGATGGGTGAGGGTGTCGATGAGACGGTCATTATCCCTTTGGTGCAGGCCGATGGAGGGTTCATCCAGGATGTACATGACGCCGACCAGTCCGGCGCCAATCTGGCTGGCGAGACGAATGCGTTGCGCTTCACCACCGGATAATGTATCGGAGCTGCGGTCCAGTGAAAGGTAATTCAGTCCGACATTTACCAGAAACTGCAGGCGGGCACTGATTTCCTTGACTATCTTCTCGGCGATTTCACCCTTGTTACCGGACAGGCTAAGGTGTTCGAAGAATTCGTGGCAGCTGGATATGGGCAGGGCAACAATATCCGGTAATGCTTTGTCTGCTACAAATACATGACGGGCTGACAGGTTGAGTCGAGTCCCCTGGCAATGGGGGCAGGGCTGCTGGGCGAAATATTTACTCATTTCATCCCTGACAGCACTGGATTCGGTCTCCCGATAGCGCCGTTGCATATTAGGGATTATGCCCTCGAAGGGGTGAATGCGTGACTTATAGCCACCTTTGCCGGCGGGATAGTTGAATTCGATTTCATCATCGCCACTGCCGAACAGGATGATCTGGCGGATGTTGCTTGGCAGTTCGTTAAAAGCCAGATCAAGCTCAAAGCCGTAGTGTTTGGACAGTGATTGCAGCATGCCGTAGTACCAGGCATTACGACGGTCCCAGCCACGAATTGCGCCACCGGGAAGGCTTATCGATGGGTTGCTTACCACCCGTTCGGCATCGATGAACTGGGTATTACCTATGCCATCACATTCAGTACAGGCACCGGCCGGGTTGTTGAAGGAGAATAATCGGGGTTCAAGTTCGTTCAGGCTGTAGCCGCATTCCGGGCAGGCAAAGCGGGAGGAATAGACCAGATCGGCCTTGTTGGGGTTATCCATCCAGGCGATACGGGCCACGCCATCGGTGAGGTTAAGTGCCGTTTCAAAAGATTCAGCCAGTCGCAGTTTCAGATCCGAGCGTACTTTGAAACGATCTACTACCACCTCAATGCTGTGTTTGTGGTTTTTTTCCAGCTCCGGTGCCTGGTCCAGCTCATAGACCTGGCCATCGATTCGAGCCCTTAAAAATCCCTGACGTTTGAGATCATCCAACAGGCTCTGGTATTCACCCTTGCGGTCCTGGATCACCGGGGCCAGCAGCATGAGTTTACTGTCTTCTGGTAATTCTAATACGTGATCCACCATCTGGGATACGGTCTGCGCGGCCAATGCTATATCATGCTCAGGGCATTTGGGGGTGCCTGCACGGGCGAACAGCAGTCGCAGATAATCGTAGATTTCGGTTACCGTGCCCACAGTGGAGCGGGGATTGTGGGAGGTGGTTTTCTGTTCGATGGAAATGGCTGGTGACAGACCTTCGATGTGGTCGATGTCGGGTTTTTCCATCATCGACAGGAACTGACGGGCATAGGCAGAGAGGGATTCCACATAACGTCGCTGACCCTCGGCGAAGATGGTATCGAATGCCAGTGAGGACTTGCCTGAACCTGACAGGCCGGTAATTACAATCAGCTTGTCCCGAGGTATATCAATATTGATATTCTTCAGGTTGTGGGTACGCGCCCCGCGAATTTGAATTTGTTGTATCACCAGTAAATTTCGCCCGAAATCAAACGATAAAGCATAACCAAATAGCGCAGAATTAGCTACGATCATTTGCCTGGCAAAACGACAGGTTCACAATTATCTGCTAGAGACGCCCTAATATATTGAGTGAAATTTAGGGTGTCAGCTCAGGGCAAACCAAGTAAAATTCCTGCTTTTATCTAATCGGGATCTTAATGCCCCACATTCAAAGCTGGAGCCCCCTGGAAAAACGAGCCGCTTATTCGCTGGCGCTGATCTATGCCGTGCGTATGTTGGGGCTGTTTATGATCCTGCCGGTGTTTGCGCTCTCTGCACAAAGCCTGCATGGATTTACGCCGGTACTGGCGGGTATCGCGCTGGGTATCTACGGCCTTACCCAGGGTCTGTTGCAAATTCCCTTTGGCATGCTGTCGGATCGATGGGGTCGTAAGCCGGTGATTGCCGCAGGTTTACTAATTTTTGCTCTGGGTAGCATCATCGCCGCTATGTCCGATAGCATCTATGGCGTCATTCTGGGCAGGACCCTGCAGGGCAGTGGGGCCATCGCAGCAGCCTTGATGGCGCTGGCGGCGGATTTATCCCGTGAAGAACATCGACTGAAAATGATGAGCTTCATTGGGGTGAGTATTGGCTTTGCATTTGCCATAGCTATGGTGCTGGGGCCGATATTGAATAAACACATCGGCTTATCGGGCTTGTTTTATCTCATCGCCGTGATAGCGCTGCTGGCTATAGTCATTCTTTACATTTGGGTACCGAATCCCAGGAAATCGTATTTTCACCGTGACACCCAGGCCGTGCCAACTTTATTGGGAGATGTGTTGGCCGATCGACAGTTGTTGCGACTGAATTTTGGTATTTTTGCCCTGCACATGGTGTTAATGGCCAGTTTTATGGCCATACCTCTGATGCTGGTGGAGCAGTCACAGTTTGCTGCCGAAGAGCACGGGAAGTTATATCTACCCGTGTTCCTGGTCTCGGTGGCGTTAATGGTGCCCTTTATCATACAGGCGGAAAAGAAACGCCGTATGAAACAGGTTTTTATTGGTGCCATTGCAGCCCTGGCGCTGTCAGAGCTGGCACTACTGGTCCTGGGAGACTCGGTGCTGCAGGTAGGTATAGT
>JBLYYN010000237.1:0-5947 GCA_048550535.1 Gammaproteobacteria bacterium | reverse complement strand
TGCCTACAAGGAGGTAGGTAAGGGGCGAGAGCCGGGAGCGGAAGCTTTGCCTACAGGGGAGAGCTTGCCACGTATTAAAGAGTTAAAATCTTGCCACTGAGTCGCAGAGGGCACAGAGAGAATATATTTTTGTAGGGTCACTAATAAAAACGTGCGTACACCAAGCACATAAATCCTCTGTGCCCTCTGTGACTCTGTGGCAAAATCATTAGCTATCAACCTATACAGGTGCACACCATGGTAAACATTCGACCCATTCCCGGATTTTCCGATAACTATATCTGGATGTTGCAGCAGGAGGGTTCCAGTCAGGCTGTGGTGGTCGATCCTGGCGATGGCTCCAGGCTAATACCCTTGCTGGAATCTGAATCCATCGACCTGGTGGCTGTGTTGATCACCCACCAGCATATCGACCATGTGGGTGCCGTGGCCAGTTTAACCGAGCTTTATCCCGGATTGACCGTGTATGGCCCGAAACAGTCGGTGGTGTCCAATCACCGATTCGGTCCCGAGCGCCCCATCACCGAGCTGATTACCCAGCCATTGGTCGAGGGCGATCAGTTTGATATTGAGCCACTGGGGATGTCTTTCAAGGTGATGACGGTACCCGGCCATACCCTGGATCACATCGCCTATTACGGGCAGGGGATGCTGTTCTGTGGCGATACCCTGTTTGGCTGTGGATGTGGTCGCATCATGGGCGGTAACAAGCAACTGTTCGAAGCTTCGTTAACTAAAATCGCCGACCTGCCCGCCGATACCCAGCTTTACTGCGCCCACGAATACACCCTGGACAATATCGGCTTTGCCAAGTGGGTCGAGCCGGACAACCCGGATCTGTTGCAGCGCGATGAAGAGGCCATGGCCAAACAGGAAAAGGGCATACCCACCGTACCGGCCAGTCTTGAACTGGAACTCAAAACCAATCCCTTTCTGCGCTACAAAATACCGGCAGTTCGGCTGGCGGCGGAAAACTACATGGGCGAAAAACTGGCCACCGACGCCGATGTGTTCGCGGCGATCCGGGAGTGGAAAGACAGGGAGTATGATTGAAAAGAAAAGATTTGATGCGGAGACGCAAAGACGCAGAGAAAAATTTTAATTGTTTAGACACTGTTGTTCCTTTAACCCGGTTTTGTCATCTCGACTGTAGCGATAGCGGAATGGAGAGATCTTAAATTATTTATGACAAGCTATTCTAGATCCCTCCCTACGCTTTGCTTCGATCGGGATGACAAAGTTATGGGTCTGTATATTTTCATGTCTTATAAAATGATATGCCCCGCTGTAGTCTTATACGAGTGGGTGTCTGGCTAAAATCCGCATTTGGAAAGACAGGGAGTATGATTGAAGAAAGTTTGCAGTTGTAAGTTATAAGTCGTAAAGCTTGTTGCGATTTATTTTTAACATGATTTAATCTTGTGGACTTCAGACTTCAGACTTCAGACTTTATTTTTCCCCGCGGCAAATAAAGTCAAAAAAAACGGCGCTAAAAAGCGCCGTTTTTCATTTCAACACATGTAACAGTTACTGGATGCTTTTATAGTAATCCATCAGTATCTGTGCCACTTCGGGACGTGAGAATTCTTTGGGTGGGGCTATGCCCTGGCCCAGCATTTCACGTACCTTGGTGCCGGACAGCAGTACGAAGTCTTCTTTGGTATGGTCCGGGGCTTCGCACATCATCACCACTTTGTTCATTTTCTTTGAATAAGCGGTGTGGTCGGCTTTGAAGATTTCGATCTTCAGGGCGCCCTTAGGTACTTCTTCTTCAAAGATGGTCTGTGCATCGAAGGCACCATAGTGATCACCTACGCCGGCGTGGTCACGACCGATGATGAAGTGAGTGGCACCCATGTTCTGACGGAACACTGCATGCAGTACACCTTCGCGGGGGCCGGCATACAGCATGTCGAAACCGTAGCCAGTAACCATGGCGCTGTTGGGTGGGAAATACAGCTCCACCATTTTACGAATGGCCGCATCGCGTACCGGGGCAGGGATATCGCCGGGCTTGAGTTTACCCAGCAGCATATGAATCACCAGGCCGTCACAACCCAAGCGGTCCATCGCCATGTGGCACAGTTCTTCATGGGCCAGATGCATGGGATTACGGGTCTGGAAAGCCACGACTTTTTTCCAGCCGCGCTCGGAGATTTCATTACGGATTTCAACTGCAGTACGGAAGGTATCGGGGAATTCAGTCTGGAAATAAGAGAAGTTCAACACCTTGATAGGGCCTGACAGGCAGACTTTGCCCTGTGAATTAAAGGCTTCTACACCAGGATGTTCTTCGTCTGGACTTGGGCGATAAACGTTTTTGGTGATCATCGCCATTTCAGCATCGGTGAATTCTTCAATGGCTTCCACATCCATCACGGCCAGGATAGGGTTGCCGTCGACGTTAGGGTCTTTCAGCGCAATGCGGTCGCCAACTTTGATGCTGCCTGCATTTTCCAGCAGGTTCAATACTGGGGTAGGCCAGAACAGACCACTGGCGGTATGCATGTTATCGGCAACGCTGAGGGCATCGGCTTTGTTCATATAACCGGTGAGTGGATTGAAATAACCGGCACCCAGCATAACGGCATTGGCAGCGGTGGCGGATGAAACAACAACAGAAGTCAGTTTTTCAGCTTCTTTGTGTAAAGCTTCGTTTTCAGCATCGTCATAGACGAACAGGGGATTGAGTTCGTCTGAACCGTGTGGGCTGATCATGTATAGTCTCCTCGTTTTCCTCACATCGACGGGTGTCGATAGCAGTTTGAATTTTGCTTCGCAGTAGATTAGCGTTTTCTGATATTGAAAGTCTTGATTTTAATCATGTCTGCGGTTTGTTGTATTCATGCAAAACAGCAAGCGTGTAACTATAGCGCATATTAAATGGGTAGCGAGGAAAGGCTAATTCATATCCCTGTGGCAGGGATGAATTTTTTTTATAAAAACCGGACAGGAACTGCTGGATAATCATTAACTTTATGATTACCCAGCAGTTTTAAGGATTTACCAGTGGAATGAGTAGCCGACCTGGAAGATGAAAGCATCCAGGTCCGGGGCCAGTTCCTGGTTGAGCTGGTCACCGACCAGGCTGCCCACTTCCTTACTGGCCTGGTTAATCACTTCCGCGCGCACACTGAATTCACTGTTTCTGGCCAGGGGCATGGCGTATTTCAGGCCCAGTGTGGTGGTGGTGAGTTCGCCCAGCCGGTAATCGGCACTGGCATATTCCGGCAGGGGATCACCGTAATCCAGGCTGTGGGTGAAGAACTCCGCCGCCGACTGGCTGTAATAGCGGATATGGGGTTGCAGATAGGCACCACCCGACAGTTCATAACGGTAATGGAAATCCAGGGTATGGGAGTTCACGTCCCAGTCATCGGTGTAATAGCGGTAGGACAGATGAATCACATCCTCGGTTAGATGATGCGCCGTATTCCAGTAGAAGGTCTGGCGGGAGCGTGAATCGGGCCGGTTCTCATACACATAGGGCAGGTCATCGGTATCCGGGAAGTTGGAGGTTGGCGTACCATCGGGGTCGATCACGGTGATGATCTTATAAGGATCATTCTGGTAACCCGAGGTGCTGCTCAAACCCAGGTTGAACTGCATCAGGGTCTTACGACTGATGACCTGGGTGACACCGAACATGAAGTCGGTAATGGTCTTACTTTCGCTGCTGCCGTCACGGTTGGTGCCGCTATCCGCCACCCGCATATTGGCAAAAGGAGTGGGCACACCGCCGGAGGGGTCGATGCTGTCAGAATTCAGGCCCAGGGCATAACTCAGGGTGGTATTGCGGTTGTTGTAATCCCGCAAAAAGGTGGCCGAAGCCCCCAGCGACATATAATCGAATTCCTTGGATACATTGGCGCCATAAATGATACGACTGCGCTCATCCATAATGGGCCTTTCCCAGGTGCCACTCAGGGCCACACGGGTATCCAGGAAGGTGTCATCCAGTGGCGTTTCACCGGGCTGTACCGTATAGGACTGTTTGCCGGATGGATTGGTGAAGGTTTGCGGATCACTTGAAGCATGAGCCCCGTTCGGGGTGGCCCCGGTGAGTGAATCCAGTACCAGTTTGATGTTCAGGACTTCTTCATCGCCAATCTCTTTTCTACCGGCTACGATGGGCTCAATAGCACTGACCCGGCCATCGCTTTCCGAATAGATCATCAGTGCCGACTGGATGTCCCAGTCATCAGCGGCCTGGGCCGTTTGACCTGTGGCCTGTAACAGGGTACAGGTGGCCAGGGCCAGCTTGCCACGAATCGACGGGCCATTAGCCGGGTTAGCGGCTTTGATTACAGGTTTCTTTAATTGCATCCGCAACCTCCACCACCAACGCCCTGGCCACCCAGAGAGCCTTCTTTACTGAAATAAATATGTTCATCGAGCGCGTTGTCCATTTCATCGGGCACCAGCGCCATAGACGGCTTGGCCAGTAAATCCCGTTCCCAGGGTTTTACATTGTCCATGCTGCAGGCCGGCAGGATCAGTCCCAGCGTTAAAAGTAACATCAAAGGTTTCATCACAAACTCCAGTCTATTCTTTCAACAGCTTTACAACGGCCTGTTCGAGTTCGGCTTTATCATCTTCACGAAAACCAATATGTCGGGCGCGCAAATGGCCAGTACGATCAATTAGATAGCTGCTGGGCATACCCTGAACATGGAAGCTTTCGGCGCTCTTGCCTGCAGAATCATAGGCAATGGTGAAATTGGCGGGGATCTGGGCCAGGAACTTGTCTGCCAGGGCTCTGTCTTTATCCAGATTAATGGCGAGCACCATAAAACCCTTATCTTTATATTTCGACTGTATTTCATTCAGCCAGGGGAAGGATTTCTGGCAGGGCTTGCACCAGGAGGCCCAGAAGTCGATATACACCACATGGCCTGAGAGGTTGGCAGGCTGGATGTAGCCGGAATCGGTGGCCAGTTTAAAATCCGGTACCATGGGGTAATCAGCCTGACTGCTGTTGCTGATAGCCAGTAAAGCCAGACCAAGCGTAATAAGTAGGTGTTTCATCCAGGAGTCCTGTGTATCAAGTCAAACAGAGCATAGTCAGTGATTCTTAACGTGAGCTTAGCTGTTGCGGCTTAGTTAAGCGCTACAATAACCAGGGAGTCTCTGATGTGTTGTCATTTCGACCAGAGGGAGAAATCTTGTTCTTAAATACTGTATCAATATCACAAATATTTAGATCCCTCCTATCCAGTCGGGATGACATATCATGAAACAATCAGATATTCCCTAAAATAACTGCACGAATATTGAGGCTGGAAACTTAAGTCACACTTAAGCTTCGGTGTTCATATTGAACCGGGTTCACAAAAGGTCAAATAATGCGATTACTACTGGTGGAAGATGACCGCTTGCTGGGCGAGGGCATAGAAATGGGCCTGAAACAGCAGGCCTACATCGTCGACTGGCTGGAAGACGGGGAAGCCGCCGTACTGGCCATGTTGCATGAAGCCTATGATGCGGTGGTGCTGGATATCGGCTTACCCAGAAAGAACGGTATCGAAGTATTAAAGGAAGTTCGCAGAAAGGGCAAAACAGTCCCCGTGCTCATACTCACCGCCCTGGATGCCATAGAAGACCGGGTGGCCGGGCTGGATGCTGGGGCCGATGACTATTTAACCAAGCCCTTCGATTTAAACGAACTCTATGCCCGAATTCGGGCCTTAATCCGTCGCTCGGCCGGGCGCGCAGAGGCAAAAATTATCCACGGTGAGCTGGAGCTGGACCCTGCCTCCCATCAGGTGAGCCTGAGCGGGAAACCGGTTGAGCTGTCACGGCGTGAATATACGGTGTTGCTAGAACTGATGGAAAACCGGGGCCGGGTGTTATCACGCCGCCAACTGGAGCAGGGACTGTACGGTTTAGGGGAAGAAGTCGAGAGCAATGCGGTGGAAGTGCATGTGCATCATATTCGCAAGAAGAT
>JBLYYN010000236.1:0-6867 GCA_048550535.1 Gammaproteobacteria bacterium | reverse complement strand
TCTATGAGCACGAAGTAAAACATCGCTTGAACGGCATTTTCAATCGAGTTTATCAGTACGCGGAAGTGCACTTCAGTGGCAATAATTTTTACCTGGAGTCGCTGACCCAGAATATGAATTATATCCAGAACCTGATGGATGAAGGTAATATTGATCAGCTGAGGCGGCTACCCCCGGAAAACAATGCCAGCCTGGATATTATTCAGCACTTCAAAAGCAAAACCTACTGAGATCCAAAACTTTTATATATATTTTTGTCCGCAAATGAACGCAAAAAACGCAAATAAAAGCATGTAATTAATTTTTCGGAGTGCTCAATACACACTAAAAAACAATAAGTCATTTGCGTTAATTCGCGTTCATTTGCGGACTCTTAATCAATTCGCTAACAAGGCCTGCAACTCGGATTCATCGATAATCCTCACCCCCAGCTGCTCCGCTTTCGTGGCCTTGGAACCCGGGCTATCCCCCACCACCACATAATCGGTTTTCTTCGACACACTGCCGGTCACCTTGGCACCTTTGGCCTGTAATGCCTGCTTCGCCTCATCTCGGGTCATCATGGTCAAGCTACCCGTGAGTACAAATGTCTGTCCAGCCAGGCTTTGCTCAGCCACATCCATCACTGGCAGGTCCTGCCAGTGAATACCGGCGCTGTGTAATTTTTCGATCACTTCAAGATTATGGGGCTGTCGGAAAAAACTATACACATGTGCGGCCACTATGGGACCCACATCGGGCACAGTCTGCAAGCTTTCTTCATCAGCCTCCATCAGCGCCTGCAGCGAGCCATAGTGACGGGCCAGATTCTGCGCCGTGGCCTCACCCACTTCGCGGACACCCAGAGCGTAGATGAATCGTGCCAGCTGAGTGACTTTGCTTTGCTCCAACGCAGCCACCAGGTTCTGTGCCGACTTTTGTCCCATGCGTTCCAGCCCGGCCAATTGCTCAACTGTCAAACGATACAAATCATCAACATGGTCAATCAGTTGCTCATCCACCAGCTGCTCCACCAGCTTATCACCCAGACCATCCACATCCATCGCCTTACGGGAAGCAAAGTGCTTGATGGATTCCTTTCGCTGGGCCGGACAATACAGGCCGCCGCTGCAACGGGCCACCACTTCACCTTCTTCCTGGATCACGTCGGAGCTACAGACCGGACACTGGTGGGGTAACTGCACCGGCTTAACCTTAGCCTGACGACTACCGGGCACCACCCGTACCACTTCCGGGATCACATCTCCGGCACGACGAACAATCACCTGATCACCTACCCGCACGTCCTTGCGCTGCACCTCATCCATGTTGTGCAGAGTGGCATTACTCACCGTCACACCACCGACGAACACCGGCTCCAGTCTGGCCACCGGGGTCAGGGCACCGGTACGCCCCACCTGGAATTCAATCCCGTTGACCCGGGTCATTTCTTCCTGAGCAGGAAATTTATGAGCAATGGCCCAGCGTGGCGCCCGTGAAACAAATCCCAGTTCTTTCTGCAAATCCAGTCGATCGACCTTGTAGACGACGCCATCAATTTCGTAAGGCAGCTGGCTGCGTTGTTGCGACATATTCTGATAATAGCCGAGACAACCATTAACGCCCCGCACCACCGCTCGTTCACGACATAAAGGCAGTCCCCAGTCCAGCAAACGATCCAGTAAGTCACTGTGGCGTCCCGGCATTTGATCCATTCCTTCCACCTTACCCACCGCATAGCAATACATGGCCAGCGGACGGCTGGCGGTGATTTTCGGATCCAGCTGGCGCAGAGAACCGGCCGCCGCATTGCGCGGATTAACAAACGGTTTATCACCCCTGTCCCGGGCCTGCTGGTTAAGCCGTTCAAAACCTTCGCGGGGCATAAACACCTCACCCCTGACTTCCAGCAACTCGGGATAAGAATGACCGAGTAATTTAAGAGGGATGGAATGGAGGGTACGAATATTCTGGGTAATATCCTCACCGGTGGTGCCATCGCCTCGGGTGCCGGCTCGCAATAATTTGCCGTCCCGGTATAACAGGCTCACCGCCAGTCCATCAAGTTTGGGTTCGGCGGCAAATTCCAGGGTGTCTTCAGTGTCCAGCCGCTGCATAATCCGTTTATTGAAGGCCTCCAGTTCTTCATCACTGAATACATTATCCAGCGACAACATGGGCATTTCATGTCTAACCTGAGAGAATCCGGACAGGGGCTGATCACCCACACGCTGCGTCGGGGATTCATGGCTGATGAACTGTGGATACTCGGCTTCCAGCTGTTGCAATTCCCGATACAATCGATCGTATTCTGCATCAGGAATTTCCGGGTCATCCAGCACATAGTACTGATAACTGTGGTGGTTCAACTGATCACACAGCTGGGCGATACGTCGTTCTATTTTATTTATGTCTGACATGGTTCGAATCGAGCCGCTGAACGGCAAACAGGTTTATTCAATTACTGGCTGTTGTTTCAGGCCATGTACATGTTTGGCCCTGGCACGCAAACTACTGGCTACCGACTCGGTTAGCAACTGGCGGTTATGATCACAGATTTGTAAATCCAGCATACTGGCCAGATTATGAGCACAGATCAGCATGTCATCCAGCGCCTGAACCGGATCGGTGCATAAATTCAGCTGGATAAACAGACTCACACCGCGAGTTTTATGATCATGCATTTTTTCATAGACAAAGCTCCCCGGCTCGATCATATCGGACAGGCTGTACAGGATCTTTTGTTGCTGATCGAGGCGATGAAAAATAGCCATATCCCCGAACTGAAGACCCGAAGCAATGGCAGCACTCAATAACTGTTCACCCTTCAGGTACTCCCCACGATGGGCCACCAGATAGAGAACGATAACATCACCCACGCTGGTTTCCTCAGCATAATCATCGGTGTCGGTGCTGGTTTCAATTGTCTCAGTGGCTATTGAGTCCGTGTCAGGCTGTTGCGCAGATACTGTTTCACTAACAATTTTAGCCGGCTGATCGACCTGAAATTCCTCGGGCACCTGCTCAATGGACGTTTTTGGCTCCGGCTCCGACTCTGGCTCAGCATCGGAGGGCTCAATAATATGTCCGTCCAGTTCGGGTTTCAGTCGGGGAATTTCCAGCCTGTCACGGCCTGACACTACCCGCACGGGCCCTACCCCTTGCTGCCAGTCATCATCCCTGTCTCTGGCTGAAAACGAAGGCACATCGGAAATGGAAGATTGATAGACGTCGTCCCGTTTGTTCTGTGCTCGACGGCGTCCAAACCAGTAGACTCCGGCCAGTAGTAACACGGCCAGCGTCAGCAAAATCCAACGCAGGGCTTCCATCAGGCGGTTGCCACCATTTTTACTGCTTCCTGGACATCCACCGATACCAATCGCGACACACCGGCCTCGCGCATAGTCACACCACTGAGATGCTCGGACAGTTCCATAGTGGTCTTGTTATGGGTAATGAAGATGAACTGCACCCGCTTGGACATGTCCTTCACCAGTGCGCAAAAACGCCCTACATTAGCTTCATCCAGCGGTGCATCCACCTCATCCAGCATACAGAAAGGGGCTGGATTCAGCTCGAAAATGGCGAACACCAGGGCCACGGCCGTCAATGCCTTCTCCCCACCGGACATGAGATGAATATTGCTGATGCGTTTACCCGGTGGACGCGCCATAACCATAATACCGGTATTCAGCAGATCATCACCGGTCATTTCCAGATAGGCCTGACCGCCGCCAAACAGACGAGGGAACATCTCCTGCATGCGGCTGTTGACATGCTCATAGGTGTCCTTAAAGCGACTGCGGGTTTCACGGTCGATCTTGGCAATGGCTTTCTCCAGAGTTTCCAGCGCCTCGCTAATATCACCATGCTGGGAATCGAGGTATTCCTTACGCTTCGCCTGCTCCTTGTACTCATCGATAGCCGCCAGATTGATCGGTCCCAGTCGCGAAATACTCTGGGCAATATTATCCAGCTTGCGTTGCCAGTCATCGATACGAGCATGTTCACCCAACGATTCCAGTAATGGCCCCACTTCGAAATCGGTTTCATCCAGCTGTTCGGTGACGGTTTGTCGGCGTACCTTGACTTCCTGGGTATTCAACCTGGCCTGTTCAAGACTGCTCCGAATCATTTGTGATTTCTGCTCGAACTCGACCCGCTTCTGTTCGTGACTGCGCAGCTCATTGTCTATGCCCTCCAGCGAGCGCCGCACTTCCGCCAGCTGTTCTTCCACCTCTAGACGTTGGGCCAGTAGTGATTCCAGCTCTTCCTGCATACCGGCCACCGGTTCTTCACCGGTTTCCAGCAATCGTTGCAGCTCAGCCCGACGCTGTTGCTGCTGCTCCAGCTGGCGTGTCATACGTTCGATGTTGGTTTCCAGACTGCGTTTAGCGGTACGTTTTGATTCGATTCGAATCGCCAGTTCATGCACCGATTCGCGTTCACTCTGGGCCTTGTTACGGGCTTCATGTAAACGGGTCTGCAGGGATTCACGCTGGCCCGTCAGTTGTTCACGCTCACGGGACAGTACTTCAATCTGAGTCATCGCCTCGTTACGTTTACGACGGGCGGTTTCCATGTCCTGTTGTTCACGGGCAATCTGGCTTTGTAATTCTGTGGATTCTTGCTGCAAATTCTGACTGCGATTCATCAGCTGTTCCAGTCGTGACTGGCGAGCCGTGATCTGGGCCTGAATCTGGGCCACCTGACTATGGGCCTGGTTCAGTTCTGCCTGCCATTGTTCACGCTGCTGTTCCTGGTTTTGCAGACTGGCACGGCCATCCTGAATACGCTGTTCTATGTCCTCGGTCTGCATATCCAGCTCTTCAAGCCGTTGTTGCAGCTGTTTAATCTCCTGCTCACGGGCCAGTACGCCACTTTTTTCGTCTTTATCCCGAGCGACTCTAAGCCAGTTCTTACCCAGCCAGATGCCATCGCGAGTAATTACCGATTGCGACGGTTCAAGACTCGTGCGCATGGCCAGTGCCTGGTTCACGTCATCCGCCACCAGCACACCATCCAGCAATCCATCCAGAGGCCATTTTGAACTGACCTTGTCACTCAGTCGGTTCGCATCGGTAACGGCACTGGCCACTGAGGCCTGGGTATCGAACAGGGTCAGCGTACCCTGTTCAAGGTCGGCCAGGGCACTGGACAAGCCATCCATGCCCTCAACGCACACCGCTTCCAGGTACTGCCCCAGCACGGTTTCTGTCGCCTTTTCCCAGCCACTGTCCACCGTCATGTGCTCGGCCAGTCGGGACTGATTATCCAGCCCCTGGTTCTGTAACCAGCCCGTAATTGAGGTTTCTTTCTTTCCCAGTGCCGCCTGTTGCAGGGCTTCCAGGGACGCCAGCTGACCCCGATTATCGTGTAACTCGCGATTCAGCGTGTCCTGTTCACGGTTCAACTGGCTATTCTGTTCGCGAATGCTATTGATGGAATCCAGAACCGAACTGACCTTTTCTTCCAGCTCCTGCCGGGTCATCTCTGCGGTTTCGTTCTGTTCACGCAGCTGTTCCAGCTCGCTGTCCAGATCATGGCCCTGTAGATCCTGTTTTTCTTCGTTGATTTTTTGCAGTCGCTGTTGCAACTGGCCGATATGACGTTCCAGCTGTTCCATGCGGGTACGCTCCACCTGGGCTTCCTGGGATGGCTCGGCTGCGCGACGGTTGTAATCTTCCCAGGCCGACTGCCATTCGTGCATGGCCTGCTCCGCTTGCTGCAAGACGTCATTGGTGGTGATCTGAGCTTCTCGCTGCAGTTCCAGCTCGGGTTCACTTTGCTCCAGTATCAGGTTGATTTCTTCCAGCTGCTCCCGATCATGACTGAGGGTATGCTCCGCTTCCTGCAGGGCCTGCTCCAGTTCCTGCAAATCATTCTGCTGACGTTGATAGAGTTCCTTCTGATGCTGGATAGACTGTTCTATACGGGATATTTCCGAACCCAGCTTGTAATAGCGACCCTGAACGCTGTTCAGCGAATCATTCACCTCGGTGCGTTGTTCTCGCATTTTCTCGATATCGGCCTCAACGCTGCGTTGTTCCGCTATCACCTGCTGCAGACGCGTGGCCTGCTCATCAATGGCCTGCTCCCGGTTTTCCACTTCCTTATTCAGTTCACGCCAGCGCAGGGCCAGATGCTCGGCCTTGTATTGACGTTCTTCCTGCTTGAATTCTTTATAACGTTCGGCGGTGCGAGACTGGCGTTGTAAGTGGGACAGTTGTTTATCCACTTCTTCACGCAGGTCATCCAGTCGATCCAGGTTTTCCCGGGTATGACGGATGCGGGTTTCGGTTTCCCGGCGACGCTCTTTATATTTAGATATGCCCGCGGCCTCTTCCAGAAACACCCGCAGCTCTTCCGGCTTGGCTTCGATCAGGCGCGAGATCATGCCCTGTTCGATAATGGCATAGCTTCGGGGGCCTAAACCGGTACCCAGGAACAGGTCGGCAATATCACGGCGACGGCACTTGGTGCCGTTGAGAAAATATTTGGACTGACCATCGCGGGTCACCACGCGTTTGGCCGAGATTTCATTGTACTTGGCGTAAGGACCTTCCAGTTTGCCGGCACTGTTATCGAACACCAGTTCCACCAGGGCCTGCCCCACGGGTTTACGCGATGAAGAACCGGTGAAAATGACATCATCCATGGACTGACCACGTAAATGTTTGGCCGAAGATTCCCCCATTACCCAGCGTACCGCATCGATGGTGTTGGATTTACCACAGCCATTAGGACCCACAATACCGGTCAAATTGCTGGGAAAATTAATGGTGGTGGGGTCGACAAACGATTTAAAGCCTGCCAGCTTGATTTTACTCAGTCGCATTGAGTTCGAGTCCTGCTTACTTTGATATTATATTTAGAGATATTCTAATT
>JBLYYN010000235.1:0-9569 GCA_048550535.1 Gammaproteobacteria bacterium | reverse complement strand
TCGTGGCCTGTTGCGTATGGTTAACCAGCGCCGTAAACTGCTCGACTATCTTAAGTCGAAAAATACCGAGCGCTATAAAGACCTGATTGCGAGTCTTGGTCTGCGTCGTTAATAACAAACCTATATAGGGAACAACTGCTGTGACCGTGATTAAAAAATCATTTCAGTTTGGTGATCATAACGTCACCATAGAAACAGGCCAAATTGCACGTCAGGCTTCCGGTGCCGTCATCGTAGATATGGATGGCACGGTAGTACTGGTAACCGCAGTCGTGGTGAAAACCTCAGAACCCAGAGACTTTTTCCCACTAACCGTGAATTACCAGGAACGAAGCTACGCAGCAGGTAAAATACCGGGCAGCTTTTTTAAACGGGAAGGTCGACCATCAGAAAAAGAAACTCTGACTAGCCGCCTCATCGACCGCCCCATTCGCCCGCTGTTCCCCAAAGGCTTTGCCAATGAAGTACAGGTAATCGCCACGGTTGTTTCATTAAACAACGACATTGATCCGGATATCCCGGCCATGATCGGTACCTCCGCCGCCCTGGCTATATCCGGTGCTCCATTCATGGGCCCCATCGGTGGTGCCCGCGTAGGTTACAGCGATGGTGCCTATATCCTGAATCCTACCTTCAGTCAGTTGAAAACCTCTGATCTGGATCTGGTGGTCGCCGGTACTGATGATGCGGTACTCATGGTGGAATCCGAAGCCAAAGAGCTTTCTGAAGAAATCATGCTAGGTGCGGTCATGTTCGGTCATGAGCAGTTCCAGGTGGTTATTAACACCATCAAGGAACTGGCCAAAGAAGTGAATACGCCAGCCATGTCATGGACTGAGCCTGAAACTAATGAAACCCTGCTCAAAGCCGTCAGCGATGCAGTATCAGACGATCTGACCGCCGCCTACCAGATCTCTGAAAAACTGGAGCGTTATGCTGCGGTAGACAAGGTTCGTGATGCAGCGGTAGAAAAAATTGCCGCCGCTCAGGGTGAAGATGGCTACAGCGCCGATGAAGTGAAAGAAGTCTTCGGCAAACTTGAGAAAAACATTGTACGCAGTCGAATTCTGGCCGGTGAAAAGCGTATCGATGGTCGTACCCTGGATCAGGTACGTCCCATTACTGTGAGAACCGGTATCCTGCCACGTACTCACGGTTCCGCCCTGTTTACCCGAGGTGAAACCCAGGCGGTAGTGGTGGCCACATTGGGTACTGCCCGCGATGCACAGAAAATCGATGCCCTGGAAGGCGAAAAGACCGATAACTTCATGCTGCACTACAACTTTCCTCCCTACAGTGTGGGTGAGGCAGGTCGTGTAGGTACTCCTGGCCGTCGTGAGATTGGTCATGGGCGTCTGGCCAAGCGCGGAATACTGGCGGTGATGCCAAAAGAAGAAGATTTTCCCTATTCTATTCGCGTGGTTTCGGAAATTACTGAATCCAACGGTTCCAGCTCTATGGCCTCCGTGTGTGGTACCAGTCTGTCACTGATGGATGCCGGTGTGCCCATCAAGGCACCCGTGGCCGGTATTGCCATGGGTCTGGTGAAAGATGGAAATAATTACTCGGTATTGAGTGACATTCTGGGTGATGAAGACCATCTGGGTGACATGGACTTCAAAGTGGCTGGCACCAATGACGGTATCAATGCATTGCAAATGGATATTAAAATCACCGGTATTACCCGTGAAATCATGGAAAAAGCCCTGGAGCAGGCTAAAGCCGGTCGACTGTTCATCCTGGGTGAAATGAATAAGGTGATTTCTGAGCCAAGCTCAGAAATGTCGCATTATGCACCACGTTACCTGAAGATGACGATCAATCCCGACAAGATTCGAGACGTTATCGGCAAGGGTGGTGCGGTGATTCGTTCTATTACTGAAGAAACCGGTGTCTCTATCGATATCGACGATGATGGTAATGTGAAGATTGCATCCAGTGACTTCGATGCGGCTGAAGAAGCCAAGAACCGTATCGAGCAGATTACTGCCGAAGCTGAAGTGGGTAAGGTCTATGATGGTACGGTTATTAAAATTATGGACTTTGGTGCCTTTGTGCGCATTTTACCTAATAAAGAAGGTCTGGTGCATATTTCACAGATCTGTGAAGAGCGGGTGGAAAATGTCACCGACAAACTGTCTGAAGGCGATGTGATCAAGGTGAAAGTTCTGGAAATTGATCGTCAGGGTCGTATACGACTGAGCATGAAGGCGGTTGAAGCAGCATAAGCCAGTTAAATATGCTTGTAGAAAAAGGGGCTGAGGCCCCTTTTTTTTGTTTTGAAAAAAGTACTTTAATTTTAAGTAGTTAGACTATATAGTTAACAAACAAGAATAATAAATCAGAAGCTCTAATTAATGGATTATTTGTAACTATTGTTTGTTGTGCCTGTGATATTGGTTCCGCCATCAGAGGCTCCTGGCATTATAAATATAAACTGGATTTCTGATTCATAAGATATTCATCAAAAACGGATGATGAGCAAACTCTCTGGGAAGTTGGTAGCGCTGGAGCAGTTCGGATTATGAGTCTAAGCTCAATTATAAGCAGTATGAGTATGGACAGTATGCGTGGCCGATATTTTATCGGTGTGTTACTGCTGTCGGTACTTTTTATTGCCAGTGTGCTCGCCACCCACTCATCAGTATCCGATGTCGTAAAAACGGCGGCGGATAATTCAGTTAATCGCAACCAGTTAATCAGCTCCCATCGTATGGTGCGTCAAGAACTACGCCATGCGCAACAGCGCCTGCAGAGTTTTCTGGTGATGCCTGATCACACCGTCATAGCAGAGGTACTGTATGCCCTGGATCAGGCCGGTCATCACCTGTCGGATATTGAAAACAGCCCCTGGGCTGATGCCACCACATCTCTGGAAAGAATAAGCCAGTTATCACAAGATTTTCGTCAATTACATCAGGAAGTGCTGCAATTGATGCAAATACGGACCAATGCCGAGGCTTTATTTCCTGCGTTTGCCACCATTAATCAGGTGATGTTGCCGAAAAGTCGCCAATTTCTGACTCAGATGGGGCTGATTATGGATGAGCTGTCCATGTACACGGACAACACACTCATACAGGCGGCCTATTTCCAGTTTAGTCAGGTGCGTGAAGGCTGGTCGGATATGGTGGGTGCTTTCCGTATGTATGTGGCCGCCCGCACCCTGAGTTTGCGGATGCCTGTGTCAGGTAATAGTGAGTTCGAAGATCTGATTGAGTATCACTATAAGCAGATTAAAAAACAATTAGAGCTCATGCATCAATCACAGTTGAAGCTTGATTATGGTATTCAGGCGGAAGGGGCCGTTAAGGAGGTCAGTAGTGTGCTCAATCTCTGGTATCAGGGCTATGTAGAGATTCGTAAAATTTATGCCAGTCCTCAGTGGCGGCTGGATGAAGCCTTGATGAATGAGAAGATTACGCCCCTGAACGAGCGCATCTGGTCGAATTTGAATCAAATCGAAGAATCGCTTATTGCTTCTTCGGAGAGCGACATCAGCCAGTTGATGGGGATTAGCTCTGAAATTAGCTCAACACTCTGGCTGCGTTTAATTTTAACTCTGGTATTTATTGTGCTGGCGTTTTATGCCTTTGAATTATGGTTGCTGGAACCCGTAGCGCAAATTGCGCATGCCCTGAAGATGGAAGCCGATGGCAATGAGGTCGAAAAACTGCCGGAAGCCAATACGCTTGAGGCGAGAGAACTCGTCACGGCCTTTGAAACCATGCGTTCACAGGTTCGTCTACGACAGATGGAGCTGGAACACCAGGCCATGCATGATAGCTTAACTGGATTGCCGAACCGCCTGTTCCTGAGGCGCAAGATGATTGAAATTATTGAATCGGCCCGTAAAGGTAAGCAGTCATTGGCGTTGCTGATGATTGATCTTAATCGTTTCAAGGAAATAAACGATACTCTGGGTCACCAGGTGGGGGATCGTGTGCTGCGGGAAATCGGACCCCGTTTTATCAGGCAGCTGAGTGAGTATGATGTGCTGGCCCGGCTGGGTGGCGATGAGTTTGCTGTGCTCTTGCCCATGAGCGATGACATTCGAGCCAGGCAGATTGCACAGAAACTCTGCGCCAGTCTGGAGAATGCCATTAACATCGAAGGCCAGGCCCTGCAGGTGGGTAGCAGCATTGGCATTGCTCTGTTCCCGCAACACGGTTTCAATGACCAGGCCCTGTTGCAGAAGGCCGATGTCGCCATGTATCTGGCCAAAGAGAAAAATCTGGGGTATGCCCTGTATGATGAAAGCCAGGATGACCATAGTCTGTGGCAGTTGTCACTGGAAGGTGAACTGAAACGAGCCGTGGAGCAGGATCGGCTGGAACTTCATTATCAGCCCAAAATCAATTGCTTAACCGGGAAGACGGTTGGTGTTGAGGCTTTGCTGCGCTGGAATCATCCTGGTCGTGGTCAGATTCCGGCGGATGAAATACAGTTGCTGGCGGAAAAAACGGGTTTGATCAAACCCCTGACCAAATGGGTGGTGGAACGGGCTGTAGCACAAATGGCGGACTGGCGGCAGAAGGGGATCGAATTGTGGGTATCGGTGAATCTGTCGGTGTGGAATTTACAAGACCCACTGTTATATGAAACCGTGGCCCATGCACTGCACAAATGGGGCGTTCCCGCCAGTAACCTGACTCTGGAAATCACCGAAAGTGCGGTGATGTCTGATCCGAAACATGCCCTGAAAACCTTGAATCAACTGTCTGGTATGGGTGTGCAACTGTCGATCGATGATTTCGGTATCGGTTTCTCTTCGTTGCAATATTTGAAAAAACTGCCGGTGAATGAGCTTAAAATCGATAAATCATTCGTGATCGATATGCTGGTGGATGATAATGATGCGGTGATTGTTCATTCCACTATCGATCTGGCCCATAACCTGGGCCTGCTGGTCATTGCTGAAGGGGTGGAAAGCCAGGAATTGTTCGATCTGTTACAGGTATTGGGTGCTGATATTGCCCAGGGATTTCATATGTCCCATGCCATACCAGTAGCGGAGCTGGAAGGCTGGTTATTCAGTTCGGAATGGGGTTTGCCTGAGCATCGACGCCTAAAAATCGTGAATTAATCTCGTTTTTACCGATTTCGTTTTCTTAGAATTGAGTCTCAAAGTTAATATCTGTTCCTGATTGTTTCAGTAAATTCCTGATTATCTTGATATATTTAACCGCTATAATAGATGTATATTGTTTGTAGTGTGTATTTGTAGACGGTAATTTTCGGGATTTTATGCTTCAATCAATAATCTATGTCATGAATTTTTCACAGGTTGTGAATATGTTAAATACACTCAAGATTTTTATGGTAATAGCGCTGATATCCCTGAGTGGGTTTTCGAATGCCGAAGATGTCAGCCGTGAACAGTTAAAAGGGCTGGACGAGCAGGTTCAGGACATTAAAAAAGATGTGCTGGATTTGACCTCAGAATTAACCTTGCTTGAGGAAAAATTACTCTATCCATCCAATACCCAGGTATCGGTGTTTGTATCACTCACCGAAGGTGATGATTTCAGTCTGGATTCAGTTCAGCTCAAACTGGATAACAAGGTGGTGTCTCAGCACCTGTATACTTTCCGTGAGCTGGAGGCCCTGCACAGTGGTGGTGTACAGCGTCTGTATACCGGCAATATTAAAACCGGCAGTCACGATCTGGTGTTCAGCTTTATCGGTAAGGCTGAGGCGGGTGGCGAATATAAAAGAAGCGCCAGTTACAAGTTACGAAAATCAGTGGGGCCAAAATTTGTTGAAGTTAAAGTAGCGGGACCCACTTCCAGTGAGCAGGATATTCGGTTCAAGGATTGGTAATTCATGCGATTTTGGCAAATAGGTATCGCATTGATGTTTGCTGTGGCCAGTGTACAGGCGGCTGACAAAAAGCATCCAGAACTAAAAGATATATTCTTTGGTGAAGCGCTGTACTATGCCTTTCAAAAAGATTTTTTCAATGCCATCAAAAAGCTGGATACCGAACTGGGCCAGTATTACGCCCAGGATGAACCGGATCTGGACCCTTTCCACCTGCATATCGATCAGGCCGAGTTTTCTGTAGGCGACCTGGAACTGTCTTACCGTATGCATCGAAAAGCCGGTCGTGCTATTCAGGCGGTGCTGGAATCCAATGTCGATCAGAGCATACGCAACGAAGCCGCCTATCGTCTGGCAAAAATTTATTTCCAGAAAGGACAACCCGCCAATGCATTGCACACACTGGAACGCATCAAAGGTGACCTGCCCGAGTCAGCGAAGGACGATGAGGCTTTTTTGCGTGGTCAGGTGTATATCGCCAATGGTCGCTTTACGGATGCGGTGGATATTTTACGCAAACTACAGGGCAACAAAAAATACCGAGGATTTGCCGAGTACAACCTGGCCATAGCACTGATCCAGACGGGTCAGGAAGATGAAGGCCTGCTCCAGCTCAACAGGGTTGGGCAACTGGGGTCGGATAAGCAGGAGGTGCTGGCGCTGAAGGATAAGGCCAACCTGACCCTGGCTTCGCGATTGTTGGAAAACGAAAAAGCGCAACAGGCACGTCAGTATTTTGAGCGGGTACGGCTGAAGGGTCCGTATTCCAATCGAGCCCTGCTCGGTGCTGGTTGGGTGGACGTGGCTACGGAACGTTATGACCGGGCACTGGTGCCCTGGACCATGCTGCATGAACGAGCCGTGACCAATGATGCGGTGCAGGAAGTGATGCTGGCGGTTCCCTATGCCTATGGCAAGCTGGAAGTACATGGCAAGGCGGCTATTCTCTACGGTAAGGCCATGGATGTATTTGGCAATGAGGTCGTACGTCTGGATCGTTCCATCAAAAGCATTCGTGAAGGCAAATTTATTTCCGCCATCCTGCGTGAAGAGGGGCTGCGGGACAGTAACTGGCTGATTAAGTTACGTGAACTGCCGGAAACTCCTGAAACCCTGTATCTACAGCAGCTCATGGCTTCCCATGATTTCCAGGAGTCATTGAAAAATTATCGTGATCTGTTTGAATTGCAAATCCACGTCAAGCGCTGGCAGCAGGATTTATATGCCTTTGAAGAAATTATCGAATATCGTCGTCAATATTACGAGCCGCTGTTGCCGGTGGTCGAAAAGCAGTTCAAACGCCTGGATTCTCGACTGAGATTAAGGCTGGAACAGCGCGATCGCCTGGATAAACGCCTGAAAGCCATGCTAGTGTCTCGCCGACCTGAATACCTGGCTACGGTGGATGAGCGACTGGCACAGCAATCACTGGCCAGGATCGAACGTTATCTGTCCAGGCATCCACAACGTAGAACCCGCGCGGTTGTGGATCGTTTTAAGCGATTAAAAGGTGTGTTGAGCTGGCAGGTGGCCGCGGAATATGATGAACGCTTAACCGAAGCCTACAATCACTTACATCAGCTGGATGCGGGTATAGACCGGGTAAAACAGGTGTATGGCTCTTTCGTTCGTACCCGGCAGGCCGCTACCCAAAGTTATGAAGGCTATCGAATTCCGATCCAGATGCTGCGTACCAAACTACAGGCCGCGGAAGTGAAACTCACCGGCATTGTGGCGCGTCAGGGCAGAATGCTGGAAACCCTGGCTATTAACGAGCTGGACCGGCGTCGTCAACGCCTGGAGGAATATCAGGTTAAGGCTCGATTCGCCCTGGCTGAAAGCTATGACCGGGCGACTAAAAAAGCTGAGGAGGAACGCAAGCAGGAGGAACAGGCCAAACGGGATCAGGCTGAAAAAGACCAGCCGCCGATAATACCGGAGACTGAACAGCCGCCGGCAAAAGCCCCATCGTCACCAGCGGCGCCAAAAGTATCACCGGATAAGGGATCGGAAAAACCGTCAGCACCCGCAGCACAGGTGCAGTCATGAAATACACCGGCATAGGTATTTTAAGTCTTTGTTCAGTGCTTAGCGCCTGTATCACTACCGGTGACCCGAATACCCTGGCCAGTTTGCGTAATGTCAGCATCGAAATCAAAGAAGAAAAAATTGACGATAGCCTGGACAAGGCACTGCAAAGTTATCAGAAATTCCTGGAGGAAACCCCTGAATCGGCCCTGACACCGGAAGCCATACGTCGACTGGCCGACCTTAAGATCGAAAAGGAATACAGTGCTTTTTCCGGCAATAAGGAAGCCTCAGCTAAGCCAAAACAGGACACTCGCAAGTCCGATTCCAGCCAGCCAGTAGCGGAAAAACCGGTTAAAACCCATTCTAAAAGCAATGTCATTGCCAAGGTCGGTGAGTCGGTGACGGCATTTGAAAAACGGGCTACCCAGAAAGCCGAATTTAAATCGACAAAGAAGGCGGAATTACCCGCCGCTACCGCGGATGACCTACAAACTGCGGGTGCTATGGAGGCGATACAGCTATACAAAAATCTGCTCATTAAATACCCCCTGTATGAACGTAATGATCAGGTGCTGTATCAGTTGTCCCGTGCCTATGAGGAAACCGGGCAGGTAGAAGAGGCGGTGAAAGTCCTCAACCAGCTGGTTAAGGAATATCCAAATTCCCGGCACACAGATGAGGCCCAGTTCCGCCGGGCAGAATACTTTTTTACCCGTAAGCGCTACCTGGATTCTGAAGAGGCTTACCAGGCCGTCATAAATATTGGTATAGGTTCGGCATTCTATGAACTGGCGCTGTATAAACAGGGCTGGGCTTTCTTCAAACAGGACCTTTATGAAGAGGCCCTGGATGATTTCATTGCTCTGCTGGATTACAAATTGTCCATCGGTTATGACTTTGAGCAGGCGGAAGACAAGATCGAGAAAAAACGAATTGATGATACCTATCGAGTCATCAGCCTGGGCTTTTCCTATCTCGGCGGTGCTAAATCCGTAGTGGAATATTTCGATAAAAAAGGTCAGCGCATTTATGAAGCGAGCATATATAGCCACCTTGCAGAATACTATCTGGAGAAGCGTCGCTATGCGGATTCAGCGGATACCTACAATACCTATGTAGAACGTAATCCTATGAACAAGGTATCACCCTTTTTCCATATCCGGGTGATTGAGATTTACCTTAAAGGCGGATTCCCCAAACTGGTTATTGAATCGAAGAAAACCTTCTCTATCAATTATGGTTTGCGTGGGGCTTACTGGACATTTTTCGATATCAATACCTTCCCGGATGTGCTGGCCTATCTTAAATCCAACCTGGTAGATCTGGCGAACCATTACCATGCCATGTATCAGGACCGGCGTTTACGTAAATATAAAGCGGATAATTTTAAAGAGGCCACTCACTGGTATCGTGAATACCTGGCATCATTCCCGGAAGAGCCTCAGGCGGCTAGCATGAACTTCCAGCTGGCGGAATTATTACTACAGAACAAGGACTTCCGCGGTGCGGCCCTGGAATATGAGCGCACCGCCTATGATTATCTCAGCCATGAAAAATCATCGGACGCCGGTTATGCTGCGGTATTTGCCTATCGGGAATTTCTCAAGATTGCCAGCCAGAGCGAGCGGCAACTGGTTAAACGGGAAGTGATACGCAGTTCATTGCGATTTGCCGATAGTTTCCCAAAACACTACAAAGCGGTGGTGGTGCTGGTG
>JBLYYN010000234.1:0-3227 GCA_048550535.1 Gammaproteobacteria bacterium | reverse complement strand
GGTTCCTTAGATTACAGCACAGGATATTTGCTGGATAAGATAGACAGGGCATGGCCCTTGAATGCCGGCTGATGTTAGAATTGGCCTAACAAAACAATTAATTAATCAGGTAATTTTAATGTCCTATCAGAATATCCAGATTCCGGCCATTGGCGAGAAAATCACCGTCAATGCTGACAACTCTATCAATGTGCCCGCAAAGCCGATCATTCCTTTTATTGAGGGTGATGGCATCGGGGTGGATATTTCTCCAGTCATGATCAAGGTGGTTGATGCCGCGGTGGAAAAAGCCTACGGTGGCGAACGCGCTATCTCCTGGATGGAGATCTATGCGGGTGAAAAGGCGAATAATGTTTACGGTGAAAATACCTGGTTGCCGGATGAAACACTGGATGCGGTTAAAGACTATGTAGTATCCATCAAGGGCCCCTTAACGACCCCGGTGGGGGGCGGTATTCGTTCTCTGAACGTTTCACTGCGTCAGCAACTGGATCTGTATGTCTGTCAGCGTCCTGTACGTTATTTTGATGGCACACCCAGTCCGGTGAGAGAGCCTGAAAAAACCAATATGGTGATTTTCCGTGAAAATTCGGAAGATATATATGCCGGTGTTGAATGGGAAGCGGGTACGCCTGAAGTTAAAAAAGTCATCGATTTTCTGCAAAATGAAATGGGCGTGACCAAAATTCGTTTTCCGGATACTTCGGGTATTGGTGTTAAGCCGGTGTCATCTGAAGGTACCCAACGACTGGTCCGTAAGGCCATTCAGTATGCCATCGATAATGACCGTGATTCGGTGACCCTGGTGCACAAGGGCAACATCATGAAATTCACCGAGGGTGCGTTTAAGGCCTGGGGTTATGAGCTGGCAAAACAGGAATTCGGTGCAGTAGAAATCGACGGTGGCCCCTGGTGCAGTATGAAGAACCCCAGAACCGGTCAGGAAATCATTATTAATGATGTGATTGCCGATGCCTTCCTGCAACAAATTTTACTGCGTCCGGCGGAATACAGTGTGATCGCGACCCTGAACCTGAATGGTGATTACATCTCCGATGCCCTGGCGGCTCAGGTGGGTGGTATTGGTATAGCCCCAGGGGCGAACCTGTCGGATACCGTAGCCATGTTTGAAGCCACTCACGGCACAGCGCCCAAGTACGCCGGGCTGGATAAAGTGAACCCTGGCTCATTGATATTGTCTGCAGAAATGATGCTGCGGCATATGGGCTGGACTGAAGCTGCGGATTTGATTATAAAAGGCCTGTCCGGTGCAATTAACAGCCAGAAAGTCACCTATGATCTGGCGCGTTTAATGGACGGTCCAACGGAAGTCAGTTGTTCTGGTTTTGGTGATGTCATTATTGCGAACATGTGAGATGTTCCCAATGGCTCAATCAGAAATCAGGCAACTGATGAACTATAATAGAGAAATGGTATGAGTGACCAACAATCAGACTGGGACCGCGAAGGTAGCCTGGCGGTTGAAGAGGCAAAACCCAAACTCAAGCCGCCAAAAAAATACAAGGTCGTGTTGTTGAATGACGACTACACTCCCATGGAATTTGTGGTTCAGATTCTCACCAGTTTCTTCGGTATGAACCAGGAAACGGCCACCAAGATAATGCTTACTGTACATACCAAGGGTAAAGCCATTTGCGGTGAATACGATTATGAGATTGCTGAAACCAAGGTAGAACAGGTTAACAATTATTCCAGAAAACATCAGCATCCTTTGCTATGTACAATGGAAGAAGTGTGAACTAAAAAAGAATTACAGGATCATCAATATCAGGGACAATTTCGATTAATTTATGAGGCTAAGTTGCAATGCTAAGTAAGGAGCTCGAAGCTTCGTTAAATGTCGCATTTAATGAGGCTAGAAACAAACGGCACGAATACATTACGGTGGAGCACCTGCTATTGGCATTACTGGATAACTCCAGTGCTAATTCAGTGCTACGGGCATGTGGTGCTGATCTGTTACGCCTGAAAAATGAACTGGCCCAATACCTGGATGAAAACACCCCGGTATTTAATGAGACGCTGGATGGTGAAGTGCAGCCCACACTGGGTTTTCAGCGTGTACTGCAGAGAGCCGTATTCCATGTACAGTCATCGGGCAAGAAAGAAGTGACCGGTGCCAATGTTCTGGTCGCTATCTTTGGAGAACAGGAATCACAGGCGGTATACCTTCTGCAACAGCAGGATGTCAGTCGCCTGGATATTGTTAATTATGTATCCCATGGTATTTCCAAAGTGTCCGATGAGAATGAAGGGCACGAGGTAGAAAGTGGGGAAGAGGCTCCCAACGAAGCCGAACGGCAGCCTCTGGACAACTTCGCCACCAATCTGAATATGCGAGCATTGCAGAACAAGATTGATCCGCTGATTGGTCGTGAAAATGAAATTGAACGTACTATCCAGATTCTTTGTCGCCGTCGCAAGAATAACCCTTTATTGGTGGGTGAGGCCGGAGTTGGTAAAACCGCCATTGCCGAAGGGCTGGCGAAAAAGATTGTGGATGATGAGGTGCCGGAAGTACTGTCTGGCTGTACCATCTATTCACTGGATCTGGGCGCGCTGGTGGCGGGTACCAAATACCGGGGTGATTTTGAGAAACGCCTGAAAGGTCTACTCAAGCAACTGGAGAAAGACCCGGGTGCCATTCTGTTTATTGATGAAATTCACACCATCATCGGTGCAGGTTCAGCTTCAGGTGGCGTGATGGATGCTTCCAACCTGATCAAACCCATGCTGGCCTCTGGAGAGCTGAAATGTATCGGTTCCACTACTTATCAGGAATTTCGAGGCATCTTTGATAAAGACCGCGCACTGACTCGTCGATTCCAGAAAGTGGATATCGAAGAGCCCAGTGTGCCAGAGACTATTGATATCCTGAAAGGACTGAAAAGCAATTTTGAGGATCACCACAATGTTAAATACAGCGCTAATGCTCTGAAGGCTGCGGTGGAATTGTCAGATCGCTACATTATGGATCGTTTTCTGCCTGATAAAGCGATTGATGTCATTGACGAAGCGGGTGCTAACCGTCGTATGAACAATGCGGATGGTAAGCAGAAGAACATCAATGTGCATGATATTGAAAACATTGTCGCCAAGATTGCCCGCATTCCCGCCAAAACGGTATCGACTTCCGATTCCGAGGCACTGCAAAATCTTGAGCGTAACCTGAAGCTGGTGGTGTTTGGTCAGGATCAGGCTATTGC
>JBLYYN010000233.1:0-18880 GCA_048550535.1 Gammaproteobacteria bacterium | reverse complement strand
TACTGGAATGTCGATATGGAGCTCTATTGGTTCTATTAGGTCAATGTGAATCGTCGTTGACGACAATCAAGCGTAGCTAACAATTAATCTATGAATGAAAATTAAGATTAAAAATAGAAGCTATACTTAAGTATTCTTCGATTAAATGAAGATTGGGGTAATACGTTTGAATATTGAAATTCATGCTTGTTAGTCTTGCTGCCTGCTATCACTAGTTGCTATTCGGCATTGATTGTTCTGGTTAGAATTTACGTCTAAACAGAATTAGTAAAAGGATTGGGATAATAGATGTCCAAAGCTGCGAAAGTATACATTTTTACTGCCATAGTGATTCTATTGTGGTGTTGATGGATAAGGCTGTTGATGCTGTTATGGTGGTAGGGTTTGTTGATGAATAACTGTTTAGTAAAAATGCAAATTAAGGGGGGCAGAATAAAAGAATATCGGATGTTAATAATCTGTTATTTAGCAGGGTATATATAGACGGTGTTGAACGATTTAAGCAGGCGTTGTTGATGCTGGTGGGTTCTATATTGACTAAGAAATTATTGGAGAAGCAGGTTCTGTTGCCATTTTTGAATTAGAAGTGGATGATCAGGAAGTTGTCATAAAGCTAGAGCTTAAAAAATAAATAAGGGTGATTTTGAGTGCGTATTTCCTTAACCGCAAAAATGGTATTGTCTGTTGTAGTGATCCAGTTAGTCATGCTGGGAGTTATATTGTGGAATAGTTTGCGCATTATAAATGATAACTATGTAGATCTGCTTGAAGCTAGTGTTAAAGAGAAAAGTAATTTAATGTCTGTGGCATTGGCGCCAGGAATATTGGCATCTGACAGAGCAATGGTTGATGATGTGCTACATATGCTTAAGGAAAATCACAGTCTTGTTTTTCTTGAGCTGTTTGATCATGAAGGTAAGCATATTGCTTCACAGGGTAATTTTGAAAATAGAATTTTAACTGATAGTGCAAAAGAATTTCAGGTGATTTATAAAAATGATTTCCTGGAGTTTGTTCGAAAGTTAACAGTGGATGACCAGGATCTAGGTCTACTACATGCAGTATATGATACCCGGGCCTTGCAGCGGCTTACTCATGATATGCGCTGGCAAAGTATTCTTATATCCATACTAACACTGGCACTGCTGATGCTTGCAACAGTATTGATGGGTATTATGCTGTCGTCAAACTTAAGACGGTTAAAGCATGCTGTTCTAAAAATACAGCAGGGCGACTATAGTCAGGTCCTGGCGCTATCTGATGCGAAAGAATTTGACGAGTTGGCGATTGCTTTCAATAAGATGACCGGGCACTTGCATGTGGCACAGATGCAGCTCGAGAATAAACATCAGGCAATGGCCAGGCAGTCGGGGCATTTGAAGGCCATGTTGAATAGTGTTAATGCCGTTATCTGGCAGGCGAATGCGACCAACGGGGATTTGATTTTTGTAAGTCAAGACGCTGAGGGTTTATTGGGTTATCCAATAGAGCAATGGTATGGACCAGGATTTCTTCTGCATAAGGTGTATGCTGATGATTATCCAATGTTAAAAGATAGTCTCGAATCATTGAGAATAAAACATCGGCAAATAAACATTGATATACGCTTGTTGCACTTAAATCAGAAATTGATCTGGGTGCGAATTATCGCCAGTTCGGAAAATGATCAAGATAGCCAGTGCCAAATGATCCGAGGATTAATACTGAATATAGAGTATGAAAAGAGCAGGGAGCAGAAGATTATATATCTTGCAGAACATGATGCGTTGACCGGATTGATGAATCGCAGGAGTTTTCAGGAGAATTTAAACAGCCATGTTGCTTACGGGAGTCGATATGGTCATAGTTCGGCTTTGTTTTTTATCGATCTGGATCATTTTAAATATATAAATGATACTTATGGGCATAGTGCAGGTGACGGATATTTATTGCAGATTGCAGATCGCTTAAAAAATAGCATACGTGAAACAGATGTTTTGGGTCGTCTGGGCGGCGATGAGTTTGGTGTGATCTTGCCATTTGCTGATCATCAGGAGGCGACTAAAGTGGCGGATAATCTATTGCACGCATTGTCCGGTAAAAGCTGGAATTACGATGGTAAGAAAGTGCGTATGAGCGCTAGCATAGGTATAACTCTATTTCCGAAAAAAAATAAATCCCCGGAGGACTTTCTCACTGAAGCAGACTCAGCAATGTACGTGGCGAAATCACTAGGTCGTAACAGAAGTCATATGTTTGATGAAAATGATGCCAATATGGCAAAAATGCATAGTAAGGTAGATATCGAAAATATGATACGTGACGCACTTTCAGCTAATGCATTTGAATTGCATTTGCAGCCAATAATTGATTTGTTAACGGGTGATACCTGTCATTATGAGGTTTTGCTAAGGATTAATGAAGCATCAGGGAAATTGATCATGGCTGAGGAATTTATTGATACAGCAGAGCGTTTTGGCCTGATTCAGGATATTGACCGCTGGGTGTTTGGGGAAATTATAAATCTGATTGCAGAAAACATACAAAATCAGGTCGATGCTGTTTATGCAGTTAATTTGTCGGGTGTTTCCATAGAGGATAATGAGTTCAGGGAATGGATTAGAGATCGGTTGATAAATAATAATGAAGTGGCCAGGCATCTTGTAATCGAAATTACGGAAATGGCTGCGGTTAAGTCGATCTCTATTGCTCGTTCTTTAATAATGTCTTTGTCAGAGCTAGGATGCCAGTTTGCAATTGATAAATTTGGCGTAGGCTTTTCTTCATTCCACTATATTAAAAATTTGCCTGTAGATTATATAAAAATTGACGGAAGTTTTGTACATCGACTTCATCTGGATGATATTGATCATGTATTTGTCAAGGCTGCAATCGATATTGCCAGAGGTCTTGGTATAAAAACTATAGCAGAGTCCGTGGAAAATGAGCGCATAATGCAGCTTCTGAAGGAGCTTAATGCTGATTATGGGCAGGGCTATTTCATGGGGTGTCCAAAAAAATTGAATCATTAAGTATTGTCGAGTAACAGCAAGTCTGATCTGGTAGGCTAAAAATAATAATTTATAATTGCTATTGCGCAAGATAATATTAAAATACCTTATGCTGAGAGAGTGGATGGCCTGGATTTAATTATAGATCGGGGCTTTATCCTGAAATTTTAATCGCTGGTTTTATAATAGTGAAAATATGCATGGTTTGTTTTTAACATGCGATGAACTGGGGTGGGTAAATGGCGCTAATTGATGTGTTTAATGGGGATGCGGATGGCATATGCGCAATACACCAAATCAGGTTGGTGGAACCTGCAGCATCGACACTAATCACTGGTGTAAAGCGTGATATTAATCTGCTAAAAGGTCTCGAGGTTAAGGCCGCTGACCAGGTGACCGTCCTCGATATCTCTCTGGATAAAAACCGGGATGATCTAATGCGTATCCTGGATGTTGGTGCAAAAGTAAGATATTTTGACCACCATTTTGCGGGTGATATTCCTCAACATCGGTCACTGCAGGCGTTTATTGATACCGATGCTAATATCTGCAGCAGTTTGCTGGTGAATAATTATCTAGACGGACGTTATTTGCCCTGGGCAGTGACAGCCGCTTTTGGAGACAACCTGTTTATTTCTGCTGAGCAGGCAGCTGATCCTCTTAACCTGAGTCATGAACAACTGGACCAGCTTAAGTTACTGGGTACTCTGATTAACTACAATGGTTATGGTTCCAGTCTGGAAGATTTGATTTACGATCCTAAGCAGCTATATCGATTGATTGCGCCCTATGAGAACCCTTTTGATTTTATTAATGAAGCAGTGGCCTATACACGCTTATTGCAGGGGTATAATACAGATATGCAACAGGCGCTGTCTCTGAAAAGTTATTTTGAAAATGAAGGTCATGCCCTGTTTATCTTGCCTGAAGCCAAATGGGCACGTCGGGTGAGTGGTGTGTTTGCAAATGATATGGCACAGAATTACCCAGATCGAGCCCATGCACTGCTTACCGAGAAAAAAGACGGAGCCTATCTGATTAGCGTAAGGGCACCACTGAATAACAAAACCGGGGCAGATGATTTATGTCGCCAGTTTGAAACAGGTGGTGGTCGCAAAGCGGCAGCTGGTATTAATCATCTACCAATAGATGATTTTGAAAAGTTCCAGAATGCTTTCCTAAAAGCATTCCAGGCACCCTGATTAAGTCATGATTGTTTTATACTGACTAAAAGCGTCCAGGTATTCCCCGATTTCGTTGCAATAGAATAACTACCGCCTCACTTCGTGAAAAATCTAAACATTTTTATCGTGACCTGCTACAGCCTGACTTAATCAGAGGTTCCCTGGCCGAGAAATTCTGACCAGTTGATTGAATCATCGCCATAAACAAAAAATTCCGGATTGAGCAAACTGTCTTTGGTGTTATAACGCAGGCTGCTTAAATCGGTCTGCCGAAGATGACCGCCGGCCTCTTCAACAATGCATTGTGCCGCTGCCGTATCCCACTCCGATGTAGGTCCCAGCCTGGGGTAGACATCGGCTTCGCCTTCCGCCACCAGGCAGGATTTTAATGAGCTGCCCATACTTAAGAGTTCTGCATTACCCAGATTATCCATAAAAATTTTCAGTTTTTTCGAGGCGTGGGAGCGGCTGCCGGCGATAACAAGTTGATCAGGATCGGCCTGACGGCAGTGAATAGAGCGCTCATCCAGTCCGTGTTCGAGCTTATAGGCACCACCCCCGTTCCAGGCAAAATAATCCAGCTTCAGTGCCGGGGCAGTGATAACACCAAGAATGCTGTGATGATTATCAATCAGGGCAATATTGACCGTGAATTCATCATTGCGTTTGATGAATTCACGGGTGCCATCCAGTGGGTCTACCAGCCAGTAACGTGACCACTGTCGTCGGATGCTGAAGGGGGCACTGTCCGTTTCTTCAGATAACACCGGTATGTCGGGTGTGAGCTGGTTTAATAATCGATTTATCAGTCGATCAGCAACCAGATCCGCTTCAGTGACCGGGGTCTGGTCAGGTTTAATCTGTACATCGAAATCTGTGTCGTATAGCTTAAGAATTTCGGTACCGGCCTGATGGGCTATATTGAGTACTTCATAGCATATGGTCTTTAAATCAAGATCAGTCATCTTGTTTTCGATCCCTGAGTAGATCTCTCACCATATACAGACAGGCGATACTACGAGCTTCAGTGAGTGAGGGTTGCTGCAGGAATTCATCCAGTATACTCAGATCGCAGGCAACAATTTCAAGCGGTTCAGGTTCATCACCCTGCAGACTATCTGGATAGAGATGTTCCGCCAGTACAATATGAGTATTGAATTTGAGATAGCCCGGGGCCAGAGTCATGGATCGGATATGCTTGAGTTGTCGTGCCGCATATCCAATCTCTTCTCGCAACTCACGATTGGCGGCGTATTCGATAGATTCCCCGGCATTTATGCGGCCCTTGGGGAATACCAGTTCATAGTTATCGGTGCCAGCGGAATATTCCTTGACCATAAGCACGGTGCTATCTTGAAGCAATGGTACAATAAGCACAGCGCCATTGCCGGGGGCGATAATACGCTCATAGTCACGTTGTTCGCCATTGCTGAACTGCAGTGATAGTTGCTCGATGCGAAACAGACGGCTTTGGGCAATAACGCAAGTATTTAATATGGTTGGCTTATCGGGCATAGATAGAAAATGTCACAATTTCTGGTAGATTACCAGTAAAACAAAGGCAGGAATAAATTGATGATCGACTGGTTGCATATTCACAGTGTATTTCTTGATCTGGATGGTACCTTGCTGGATTTGCACTATGATAACCACTTCTGGCTGGAACATGTGCCCGTGCGTTATGCTGAACGACATGGCCTGGATCATGCGGAGGCCATGGATGTGCTGAAAAACAAATATTCAGAAGTGCTGGGTAGTCTGAACTGGTATTGCGTCGAGTACTGGTCTCAGGAGCTGGAACTGGACATTCCCGGATTAAAACAGGAAATTGCCCACAAAATTCGTGTGCGGCCCTATGTGGAGGAGTTTCTGGAATTTTTGCACATGCAGGGTAAGCGTGTGGTATTGGTGACCAACGCCCACCCAGCCAGTGTCGCCATCAAGATGGACAAAACCGGCATCGATCGTTATTTCAACCGTATTATCACTTCCCATGAGTTGGGTTTTGCCAAAGAAGAGCCGGAGTTCTGGCCTGAGCTGCAGAGACGGGAGCCGTTCCAGCCAGGGGCGACCCTGTTCATTGACGATAATTTTAGTGTGCTGGATGCAGCCAGGGACTATGGTCTGAAATACCTGCTGGCGATTCACAAGCCGGACAGCCAGGGTCCGGAAAAAGACCATCCTGAGTACACCATACTGGAATCCTTCAAACAGATTACAGGCTAACCAGGGGTTTTTGTGATTTATCCTGAATGAAATTTTTAAAGCTTTGCCACAGACGACTGCATGGATGCAGAAGGTACGAGCCCACGGATGGGTGAAGGTAGAACAATGCAGGAGCAATTGTCGAGAGTAATGCAGGACGCCTATAGGGATATAGGTGGTAGAGCGAAGCAGGAAGCCAGAGCCGAGCAATTACCGAGGCGCAGAGCTCACTGAGTATTTTTAGGGGCTTATATAATGTTTTATTTTCATTGTGACCCTGTGGCAAAATCCTCCATGTAAGTTTTAATTTTTGACGACTTACGACTTACGACTTACGACTTACAACTAGATTATTTTTGTCCCCATTTTTTGAAGCGTTTTTTGCAGTAAGCTAACAAGGCATCATAATCGGGGAAATAAAGTTCGAAGCCATCTTCCGAGGGGGCGTCGTATTCACAGTATTCATTGGAATGTTCGCGGCAAATGCCGGGGCGTTCATCATAGATGCCACAATCACCATTGATTTGCAGATGTTTACAGCGGGTTTCAACCAGCAGGGTCCAGCCGTCTTCGTCTTTATAAAAACGAATATGTTCATGGGAAATCTGCCACAGCAGATGTTCAAAATCGGTCTTTGAACGGGGTGTGTCAATGTGTTGAGTAATATAGGTACAACAGATGGAGCCGGTGCAAAATGAGCACTTGTTTTCCGACGTAATCTGTTCTGTCTCGGGTTTAATGTTGATGCGTTTGTAAGGTTTAGGCATAGCTGTATCGGTTAAGGTTAGCAGTATTTAAAGTCCAAACTGGCGAAGATTGCCATTCTGTTTGACGCGATATGAACCATTGGCCTGACGCTTGGCAAAAAAACCCAGGCTCTGGGTAATATTCGGGCTGGTATTGGCTTTGGGTGTTAACACTATATTCAGTTTGTAGGCCTTGTTCTGTGACACGGTCACATCACCCCTGATATCGATGCTGCCCTTGTCGTTCGCCAGTTTTGCCAGTAGATCACCATTGGTTTGCGGTCTGATTTTAATGCTAATTTGGCCCAGCTCGACGGTTTCGGTGAGGGTGACTTTAGCATTTTGCCAGACTATATCGCCGATAATATTCGGTATTGCGTTGTCGGACAGTGACGCGGATTCAATATCAAGAAATACTTCGCCGTCAAATTCACCCAGAGGAATCGAGGCCAGTTTAGCAATTTCGGCTGCAGCCATGCTGGTTTTGAGTCGTGAAATGCTGACACTGCCACTGGCGCTGAGTCTGACATTGCCTACCACGGGCTGTTCATTGAATCGAGCATTGAAGTCGGCACTGATGCTGGCCAGTAACAGGGCAAAGGGACTGAGTTGCCATTGAATCTGTTGCACTGGAGGTTTGCTTGGCATGACAGCGGAGTCGGCGCGGCCATTCCAGATACTGCCTTCAATACCGTATAACTTGATCGGCATGTTGCCAGGCAGTAAGGAGTAAATACTGGCGGCAGGAATCGCGGACAGGCTGAACAGTAAATAACTGGCGACCGCGATTATTATGTAATAGCGGCGTTTCATTATAAATTACGCTCCAGTGTGACTCTTGCTTCCACAGCACCGGGTTTGTCCTGTTTTTCGATTTGAATACTGCTAGCCTGAATTGCGTACTTCTGTTCCATATCGCTTAACCACAGGATCAGGCGATCAAAGTCGGCCCCTTCCAGTTCCACCTTGACCCCGTTTTTGGCTGTTTCCAGTTTGGTGATCTGTTGTTTTACACCCATGCTTTGTGCACTGCGTTCGGCCAGTGACGAAATCGACTGGTTATTGAATCGATGGCTGGATGTTTGACCACCGGACTGCAGGCTTTGTATTTCATTGCCGGTTTCAATCATCCAGTCCAGGGTTTGATGCTGGGTCTCCAGTAATTGAGCCTGTTGGTTTCGGGCGCTGAAAATGGGATCCCAGATAATCAGGTAAAACATGATAATGAGAAGGGATATGGTCCCGGCAATGACTATCTGGCGTTCACGACTTTCCAGTTTGTTGAGCCAGTCGCGTAGCGGTGCAATAGTGTTTTCAAGTTGTGACCTAATATCCACTAGCCCTGTTTCTCCAGTCGTAATCGGCCTTTCACCGTGTCCTTCTCCACCGTAGTCGAGAGTATCGCTTTAATTCCACGAATCGCCGCCAGTTTATTTTTTACCGATTCAAGGTTTTGCAGGGAATCGGTTTGCAGGTCTAGATCCAGGTGTTTACTGCGGTAGCTGATGCCGTTGATGGTGACTTTTTTATTACTGGTCAGGGCCGGGGCTGCTTCGGCCAGGATATCCAGGAAGACCTGGTCACTGCCAGTACCGGAGCCGGATTTAAGTTCTTTCAGGCGATTTTTCATCCGGTTGCGCATACCGGTGAATTTTTTGGCTTCCGGTAAGGCGCGTTTGAACTGCTGTTCGATTTGCCGGGTGAGCTGCATATTTTTCTGTTCTAATTGCTGGGTTTCCATCACCGCCAGAGTCATTTGCAGCACCAGCCATACACCGGCCAATGCGGCTACGGCACGCCAGGGTTGCCATGCGAAATCAGACTGTTTTTTATAGGTATATGGACCCTGTAATATATTGAGTTGTTGGGCATTCTGGAAATTATTTGCAAAAATAGTCAGCGCATCGGTATCGAAGGTTTCCACCGACAAGGCCATATCGGCATGATCAATCAACTGTGCTGCATGATTGTCCTCATCGGCGTGAATTAGCAACAGTTGTTGAGGGGGTTGACTGGATTTTGATATCAGGCTCTTTAGCAAAACAGCCAGGTTGTCTAGATCGGTATAACAACCCTGGTCGGCTGACATCTTTATCAGCGCTCGCTGCTGGTCAATGAGAACAGTCCAGCCATGGTCCCGTAAAGGCAGGGCCAGTACATCGGGTAATAGAGTGTCCACGACCAGGCCAGCCTGGGTAAATTGTTGCAATAACTCATCCAGGATATCTCTATTAATGGCCGCTACGGTCAGCTCATGGCCCTGTTGTTTTTTGCTCAGGGCGAAGTGAGTGTCGTCGATATCACTGGCCAACTGATCTTCCAGGGCAAAAGGCACGGCCTGGATCTGGCGTTGTCGATTCTGCGTGGGCAAATTAACCGTTGCAATCGTAAGCACCGAACTGTCGAGCAGGGCAATGCATTTTTGGTCTTGGGCTTTTTCTGCAAGCTCGGTCAGGCTGAGTGTCTCAATATTGGAAAACTGGTTCTGAGCATTGCGGCTAATGCATGAAACAGAGTCGGGTTCGGATGGTCGGTAATGAAAAATCAGGGTATCTGGCATCACCAGGCCCCCTGACTGCGTTGGATGATGCGGGTTCCGTTATTAGTGCGCTGGATGATGCTGTACAGTCTCAACTGGCCCCGGCCGATTTGCGCAAAACTGATGAGTTGAAAATATTCACTGTCAACGCTCATGCCATCAGTGATGAATTTCGGTTTTTTCAATTCGATCATGCGTTTCTTAAATTCGTTGATAGTTGTAAAGGGCTGCGCTTCATCCAGATCGTTTTCAGGATCAGCACCAATATATTCAATGATGTTTTTCGCATCTTGTTCTGTTATGTCATTACTCAGAGATTCTAACACTTCGGCCGAGGCGGTGTTGACGTTGATTGCAGTGACCTGGGGGAGCGCGACTATGAACCCGGATAACTTATCGTATATGCCTTCCTCATTGAAGCCCTTGACCAGTCTTAATTCGCTGGCGCTGGCCATCAGTCCATTAGCCGTGCGATAGGGCCGAGTCAGGCCAATATAGTAATCATCTTCCGCACCATTGGGTATGCGGGTTTCCACGCCTTTGTCGATCCAGTCCCTGACAGCATCGGCAAGACCGGGATCAATTTTTAGTACCTGTAATAAGCGGCGGAATCGCTCCAGTGCCAGGGCGTGATTATTGTTCAGCTCTGGTGATAAATTATTCAGATTGAAACGGCCCTGTAGATCCAGTAGTCTGCCCGCCACGAAACCTCCCTCGACAGGCATAGGTGGTAACTCAACAGCCCATTTTTCATTCGGGCTGTCATATTTGTTCTCTTTAAGGTCTTCCAGCAAAGCCCGTATGGCAAAATTTTCACCGGCAAGAGCATAAAGATAGGCCTGCTCGTTATGGATCATATTTTCAGTTCTTCGTGTATCAAAATGTAACTGATCCACTAGTTCCGCCGCCAGTATTACCGCAATGGACACCACCAGTAATGCAGTGACCAGGGCTACACCTTTTTGCTTTATGCCCAGTGTCATCCACTGATCCTGTACAGTCGAATAATATCGCCCCAGTCGTGGAGCTTCAGGGTAATTTCTATGGCGATGGCTGGGGATTGTGTGCTTGTACCTGAAATACCCAGGCTGGGCCAGCTGGTTTCCCATTCCTGTTTATTATTCATAATGCGTATGCTGACGTCTTCCACATTATCCAGCAGCTCTGTCTCCAGCGCTTGAGCATCCTGTGCGCGATCGACATAGGGCCAGCTGATACGAATGAGTTTGTCCTCGTCAAGGCTGTATGCGACACGTTGTAGGTGACTGCGGGTAAGTTTGGCTGGATTGCGCCAGCCATTTCGGGTGAACTGAATCAACGGGTCAGATGTTTGTCCTGTTGATAATGCAGGCAATATGCCTCCGAGTTCATCTCGGCCATCCCGGGTGACTAACTGTTCAAAGTCCCTTTGCATTTTGATCATGGTGAGTTGAATCTGACGCAGTCGCAGCAGAGACTCTTCGGTCTGGCTACGATTTTTCATCACCTGTTCGAGACCGCCATAGGCCATCACCGATAGAATGGCAAAAATAGACATGGCGATGAGAACTTCGATCAGGGTAAAACCCTGCTGGTCTATCTGAGTCAATGCTTGTGTTCTCATTGGCTAGAACCTGGAACGATACGAGTGACGGTTGTCTGGGGCTTGCTGAGATAAGCCATCAGCCGTGTAACTTGTTGCTCATGGTCTTCGTCTAAATAAACGGTAAAGGAAACCTGTTGAGTATCATCATTGACAGTTTCTTTGAGTTCCCTAAGCCAGAACCACTCATGACCGGCCATTTCTGTGGAGCCTTTTTTTTCTCCCTTGCCGGGCCAGGTCTTTTTGATTTGTAATTCAGCGATTTCATTCATGGCCACCCAGTGGGCAATGGATTTCTGTTTTAAATAAGCGACGCTGGCGGTGTGACTACCGGATGCCTTTATGAGTGCGCCCAGGGCAATGGCTATGATGGCCAATGCGACCAGTATTTCGATCAGGGTAAAGCCCCTGCTGGTAAGACTAGTCGGTTTCCTGTAATTCATACTGACCATTGGGCGAGCCTATGACTTCAAAGGAGCGTTCATATCCAGGAAGACGGATGCGGGCGCTGAATTCCGGTGTGGTTTCGCCACTGGATAGCAAAAACACCTGGGGTTTTACCTTGTTTTTTTCGGTAGCCAGACTGGAATCATCTTCCTCTTGGATGAATGAGACTTCAATTTCTTCGATATCCAGATCTATCTCCATATCTTCCGGTAGTTGCCGTTTGCGGAATAATTTATCTTTTTCAATGTCGGCCCAGATATTGGTTTGCATATCCAGTTGCATGAAGCGATAGCTTTCATCATCGAAATAGATACCGTATTCTTCGGCCCGGAACACCGCCTGTTCGTGTGCGGCGGTGAGCAATTGCTGTAGTCGAAGAGCTTCTTTACGAAGTGCCTCTGCATGACCTCCGCCGGGTACGGCAATGGTAATGAGCATGGTGAAAGCAACACTGATCACCACGATCACCACCAGCAGTTCCATCAGGGTAAAACCCAGCTGACGTTGATAGGAACTAATTCTATTTCCGATTAGCATGGGTGGTTTTAACACTTCATTGTGTGGCTTTAATTTCTGAGCGAAACCAGCGCTATTGCTTAAGTGCATTGTGACCTGGCTTGTACATCCCTGTATATGACAATTATTCCGTAGACCAGTTGCCAATATCCCTGTTAGGGCCATCACCACCTTCCACGCCGTCAGCGCCCAGGCTGTAGATATCAAGCTCGCCATGCTCGCCGGGATAGAGGTACATATATTCTCGCTGCCAGGGGTCTTTGCTCAGTTTTTTGACATAACCTCCGGATTTCCAGTTGGCGGGGGCCGGGTCGGATGAAGGCTGGGATATCAATGCGTCCAGGCCTTGCTCTGTGGTAGGGTAGGTGTAATTATCGAGTTTGTATAAATCCAGTGCGGCTTCTAGTGCATTGATGTCCTGTTGGGCTTTAACCACGCGTGCTTCGTCGGTGCGGCCTAAAAATTTAGGGGCAATCATGGTAGCCAGGATGCCGATGATAACCACGACCACAATGATTTCAATCAGGGTAAAGCCCTGTTGCAGCTTAGGCATATTTTTTTTCACAGATGACTCCATGTGGAATAACAGTTACATTTTGTGGATGCATAATAACAGATGAAAAGCTTGAATGGGTTATATGACTGCAATTGAGTGTATGAGTTTCAACTGGATTGGGCGGACTGTGAATTAGATGAGGTTTCTAAGCTGATGTATCGTTTTGTTAGGGCATTATGGCAAGGGGAAAATCGGGCCGTTTATACTTTTTTTCTGGCTGTATTTCTGCTCTGCCTGCTGTTGCAATGGCTGGATACATCTCAGTGGTTTCGTTACAGCCGTGAGTTAATTCAGCAGGGGGAACTCTGGTTGCTGTTCAGTGGCCATCTGCTGCACCTGAACTGGCAGCATTTCTGGATGAATATGGCAGGACTGATGCTGGTGGTGGTATTTTTTGCGCCTTATTACTCCAGCCGGTACTGGCTAGGGTTGTTGTTGTTCAGTATGTTATTTTGCGCTCTGGCCCTATATCTGTTTAATCCTGAACTGATGTTTTATGTGGGTTTATCAGGGGTGCTTCACGGCCTGTTTGTGGCGGGGGCCATAGAGGAATATCGACACTACCCTAAGAGTGGCATGATCCTGATGTTATTGATTGTGCTGAAGCTGGTCTGGGAGCAGTTTGCAGGTGCTCTACCCGGATCGGAATCCATGGCCGGAGGCCATGTGCTGGTGGACGCGCATTTATACGGTGCGATTGCGGGTTTAATTTTTAGTTTACTGCATCAGTTCATTCATGTTCATAATGGGCATCAGGATAGACAGCACGATCAGTAACACCACTATGCCCATCACCACAATCAGCAGGGGTTCGAACAGGCCCATGAAGGTGGCAATGATGGTTTCCAGTTCCCGTTCCTGCTGAACCGCGGCACGATCCAGCATTTCTTCCAGCTTGCCACTGCTCTCACCACTGGCGATCAGATGCAGGGTCATGGGTGGGAATAGCTTGCTTTTATCCAGGGCGGCAAAGATGCTGGAGCCTTCACGTACTCGATCGGTGGCAGCCCTGACGGCACTTTGCATCGGCAGGTTAGCAATCACCGGCGCTGAAAGTCTCAGCGCGTCCATGACCGGTACACCGCTGGAGGTCAGGATACTCAGGGTGCGGGAAAAACGGGCTGTGTTCAGTCCACGCACCAGCCGTCCAATGACCGGTAGTTTTAACAGCAGTTTATGAAATCGGGCTCGATTGGCGGGTATTTTCAGGAACTGTTTAATACCGAGGAATGCCAGCACCATGCCAATGACCAATAGAATAATATAACTTTGCAAAAATTCGCTGATAGCCAGCATGATGCGAGTGAGTAAAGGCAAGGCCTGGCCGGTATTTTCAAATACTTCAACGATTTGTGGTACTACAAAGGCCAACAGGCCAATCACCACGGCCAGTGCCACCACCGTCAGGATGGCGGGATAAATGGTCGCCTGAGCAATTTTCTGCGTCATCTGTTGACGACTTTCCGCATAATCGGCCAGACGGTCGAGCACCGTGTCCAGATGGCCGGAGGACTCACCGGCGGATACAGTGGCGCGATAAAGATCGGGAAATACCCGCGGGAAGTCGGCCAGGCCTGCGGCCAGTGGATGGCCCTCCATGACCTTGGCCCGTATGGCAAAAATCATACTCTTAATGCGAGGTTTTTCGCTTTGTTGACCCACGGCAGACAGGGCTTCATCCAGTGGCAGCGCAGCACGTACCAGGGTCGCTAACTGTCGGGTGAACAGGGCCAGATCGGTGGCGCTGATACCGCGACGACTGCTCGGGGATTGGGTGCTGTGTTTCTGTTTGCGATCCTGTTGCGCCGCGGAATCGATTTGCAGGGGCATCATGCCCTTGTCGCGCAGTAGTTGACGAACCTGGCGTGGGGTGTCACCTTCCATGACACCTTTTTTCTCCCGTCCTTTGCTATCCAGTGCAATGTAATCGAATGCGGCCATGAGCTTAGTCTTCGCGAGTGACTCGGACCACTTCTTCCAGTGAAGTGATGCCTTCCAGTACCAGCCGTTGTCCGTCGTTGCGCAGACTGTTGGAGAATGTCCGTGCATATTGCTCCATAGCCTGCTCACCTTCGCCATCATGGATCATGTGTTGCATTTGATCGTCGATGGGAACCAGCTCATAAATACCGGTTCGACCGGCGTAACCCAGGTGGTTGCATTTGTCACAGCCTTTGGCGGTATAAATGATCGGTGGGCTGTTTTTATCTGCGCCCAGCCATTCTGTTTCAGTATCCGTGGCAGTGTGGCCTTCTTTACAACCAGGGCACAGGGTGCGGACCAGGCGTTGCGCGAGTACCCCGATTAAGCTGGAAGCCAGCAGGAAAGGCTCCACGCCCATATCGCGCAAGCGAGTCACAGCGCCAATGGCGGTATTGGTGTGCAGGGTGGAGAGCACCAGATGTCCGGTTAAACTGGCCTGCACGGCAATGGAAGCAGTTTCCAGGTCGCGGATTTCACCAATCATGACTACATCGGGGTCCTGACGCAAAATGGCGCGCAGACCTCGGGCGAATGTCATATCGACCTTGCTGTTGACCTGGGTCTGGCCTATGCCGTCCAGATAATACTCGATGGGGTCTTCTACAGTAAGAATATTGCGACTCTTGTCATTGAGACGGGTGAGTCCGGCATACAGGGTGGTGGTTTTACCGGAACCGGTGGGGCCTGTGACCAGTATGATACCGTGGGGCCTGCGTAGTAATTTGTCCATGACTGCGGTGTCTGCGTTGGCCATACCGAGATGATTGAGATCCAGTCGGCCGGCTTTTTTATCCAGTAAACGCATAACGATACGTTCGCCATGTCCCGATGGCAGTGTGGATACACGTACATCCACCGAACGTCCGGCCACTTTCAGAGAGATGCGGCCATCCTGTGGCAAACGTTTTTCGGCAATATCCAGCTTGGCCATGATTTTGATACGCGAGATAACCAGGGGCGCAATGTTGCGCGGCGGTTGCAGTATTTCACGCAGTACACCATCGACACGGAAGCGGATGCGCATACGATTTTCAAAGGCTTCGATATGGATGTCTGAGGCATTAATCTTGATCGCTTCAGAGAGTACGGCATTGATTAGCCTGATGATGGGGGCATCGTCTTCCGCTTCCAGAAGGTCTTCCGGTTCAATGGTTTCTGCCAGCTGATCCAGATCCAGTTCGTCACTGACGTCTTCCATCATAGCCATGGCCTGGTCGCTGCCTTTTTCATAGGTCTGTGCAAGCAGGGCGTCAAACTGTTCTGTACTGGTTTCGCTGAGCTGTATGGGGCGACCAACGATACGCCGAATTTCGGTCAGGGCGGTGGATGAAATGTCATTCTTATACAGCACCTGGGCACTACCCTCGCTGATTTCAGCGATCAGTACACCATAGCGTTTGGCAAAGCCATAGGGCAGTATCTGATTACTGAGCTGGACTATTTCAGAGGGTGTCGTCAACTTCATCTCCCCAGGGGTCAAAGTGACGTTTGTAGGGTTCTTCTTTGTCAGGTTGTTTTATTTCGAGTTTGCTTTGCGGTTTAACCTTGGCCGGGGTCACATTGTTGATGGAGGGCAACAGTGGTGTATTTTCATCTTTTAATAAACCAAAACCCTGATCATCAGCATGTATTTGCTGGGCACGCAGATAATTATATTTTTCATGGGTATGGTACATCGCCGCAGCATTATCTCGCATAATACTGGGGCGCATGAAGATCATCAGATTCTGTTTTAACTTTGAGGTGCTGCGGTAACGGAATAAATGGCCCAGTAAGGGGATGTCACCCAGTAGTGGTACCTTGGATTCTGTATCCCGCATAGCGTCATCGATCAAGCCACCCAGTACCAGAATTTCACCGTCCTCCACCAGTACCGATGTTTTTATGGTACGTTTATTCGTGATCACATCAGACGAGGATGTCGAACTGGCGGCTATATTGGAGACTTCCTGTTCTATATCCAGCTTTATGGTGGAGCCTTCATTGATTTGTGGCGTCACCTTAAGAGTGATGCCCACATCCTGGCGCTCGATGGTCTGAAACGGGTTAGTTCCATCAGAGCCGCTATTGGTAAACTGGCCGGTCAGGAAGGGCACATTCTGGCCCACCACAATTTCAGCTTCCTGATTATCCAGGGTAACTATGCTGGGTGTGGACAGGATATTGGTGGCAGCGTCGGAACCCAGGGCACTTAACAGAATAGCAAATCGGGTACCTGAATCTTTACCCGCACCAATGGTAAATCCAGCGCTAGACAGTGACGACAGATCACCCTGAAGCACATTTAATATACCTCTGGACGGACCTCCCAGGTTACTGAGTGCTACGGGCGATGTACCTTCATCGCTACCCGCAACCACAATCTGAGTGCCCAGTTCCTTGGTTTTATCGTTAGAGATTTCAGCAATAATAGCCTCCACCAGTACCTGGGCGCGACGTATATCCAGTTGCCGGATAATAGACTTCATACGAAGCACCACATCCGGACTGGCAGTGATGATCAGGGCGTTGGTGGTTTCATCGGCCTGGATATCGGAAGAAGTTGTTGATGCCGAACTGGAGGCCGCTTTTGCCCCGGCTTTGCCTACAGAGCTGGCCTGGGTCTTCTGAACGCCGGTGAGTATTTTCACCATGTCTTCCGCTTTGGCGTATTTCAGGTAAATGACATGGGTGTTGCCACCATCATCTCCCAGGGGTGTATCCAGGTGGGCGATAGTCGCGCGAATTTTTAAACGTATGGCTCGCTCACCACTCATCAAAATACTGTTGGTGCGTTCATCGGCGGCCAGTTTCACGCTATCCGTTGGGGCTGTCTTGGCTGCGCCGCCTTTAGCGTGTAAAGAATTCAGTATTCTTACCAGTTCTGTGGCTGAGGCATGTTTTAGCGGAATGATTTCAAGTTCGTCGCTTTCTGGCTTGTCAATACTGCGAATGATGTCGGTGAGCCGTTTTATATTTGCAGCATGGTCAGTAATGATCAGGGTATTGGTCGGGTTGTAGGCGGCCATGTGTCCCTGTTGTGGAATGAGTGGCCTCAATATAGGTACCAGCTGGGCGGCTGGAATATGGTCCAGGGTAATCACCCTGGTGATCAGTGTATCACCTTTGTGACGGTTGTTTTTGCTGACCGGCAAAGGCCCCTGCTTGGCATTTACTTCCGGTACAATTTTTATAATATTGCCTACCGGCACTGCAGCATAACCATGTACCTGCAGGATCGACAGAAATACCTCATAAAGTTCATCGGCAGACATGGTTTTGGAAGACACAACAGTGACTTTCGATTTAACCCTGGGGTCGACCACAAAGTTTTTGCCGGTGAATTTGGATACGGTGCCGATCAATGCGCGTATATCAGCTTCTTTCAGATTTAGCGTAATAGATTCTGCCCAGGCAGGGTTTTGCACTAATAAAACAGTTATAAGTGCCACTGACATTTGTTTTACTAAGCGATTCAACTGACTAATAGCGCTGATCGACATCCTGTAACAATCCTGTATCAACATAAAAGTTGACTAGTTTAAGGTATTTCAAAGTGTAAGGGTAATTCTGCGCCGTTTCTAAGCACAGTAATATCCATGGATTTGGCATTTTGTAATTTACGTAGGGCCTTCAGGCTACGATTGGGGTTATTTAACTTAATGCCGTTAAGTTCGACAATGACATCGCTGGGAGCCAGCCCAACTTTATCGAACAGAGCACGGTCACCCTGGGGTTGTAGCCGGTAGCCGATTAGTTTGCCGTTTTCGTTATAAGGGATAGGGATTGCGTAGTCGCCAAACGAGGTTGGGTTTTTCAGGATCTTGGAGCGAATCTCTCCCAGCACACCGCCGGGAGTATCGGTCAAGTTGGTGGTGGATTGTCTTCCAAAAGTCCTGGCACCAGGTCCGATATCTGCAAATTCTTTGGGTAAAGTTAGTGTTTCGAAACGTCCACTATTTTCCAGGATGACCCGGTCCTCATATATTTCTTTAACCGTGGCACTGGATACCTGATCGCCAATGCTGAAGCTGTCTTCCTTGCCACCCTTGCCCAGTGCAATGATGGCACTGGCATTTTCCATGGGTGTGGCGGCCAGTAATCCTTTAAGCACCAGATTGAGGCGGGTTTCCGGAGCTTCGGTTTGAACCGG
>JBLYYN010000232.1:0-10270 GCA_048550535.1 Gammaproteobacteria bacterium | reverse complement strand
CCAAAAATTCTGATGCCCGCTATCAGCTGGCTTCGTTGTGCATCACCGAAGGTGATTACCAGACTGCACTGGATCAGCTGTTACAAATTCTCATACGGGATCGTCAATATAATGATGATGCTGGCCGACGGGCCATGTTATCGATATTTGACATGCTAGGGAGTGAGCATGAACTGGTGGGGATCTATCGACGAAAGATGTTTAATGCCATGCATTAAGTTCTCGTTTAGCCAAAAATAATTATTAAGTTGCTTCTGAGCTCACCGATTAGCATGATCGATTAAGCCAGGGATCAATCACTCCTGGGTAAATTTTCGAATCAGTGTCCGGGCAATTGCCCATGCAATCATTCCCAGCACCAGGCCCTGCAAGCCACCAAGGGTAATGTCGGCAGGTGTGTGTAGCCGGAGGATGGTTCGGGAATAACACACCGCCAGGGCCCAGGGTAACAGGGCATAGAATAGCCAGATTCTCTTTGTGCTTAAGTAGCTTGCTGCAATAGCCAGAAAAAATGCGGCAAAGAACATCGCTGAATAAGCGTGGCCAGAAGGAAATGAATACCCGGTCTCGTCTATCCAGTGCGCTTCAATGGAGCCGCTTAGAGCAACAGGAGCAGGTTGCTGACGAAGAGTCTCCCGCAGAAGCTGACTGCGGACCTCCTTGTTTCCTCGGTTATAGAATTGTTCAGTTGTCATTCCCAGCGGACCAGATCCATTTTCACCAGCCAGCCATATGATATTAGGGCGAGGAATTTTTAGTTTAGTTTTTATAATATGCTCATTGAATGCAGCACCACCCCCTGCAAAAATCGTGGCGATTAGCAATACTACACCGGCTTCCTTCCATCGCCTGTTATTGTTAATACCATAACGAGTGACCAACAATACCAGCAGCAACAGACCTATGATGGTAGCGCCAAACTTTCCACCCGATTGTGATAACCAATAGGCCATTTCCGGGAACACCTGATCCAGGCTGAAATAGGGAGGTTTGGTTGAATCCAGTAATGGAACCAGGAAACTCAGACTCAGCAGTAACCAGGTAACGAATGCAGGCACTCCAGCACGCAAGATCACCTGTACAGTCGAAGCTTCAGTTGTTGCTTCTTGCATTATTGTGTTTCCTCCCATGCTTGCGATACCTGAGCAATGGGTTTCGTAGAGCTATAGATCCCAGTACATTCAAAACTGACAATTCTAATTTTGACTGAATGCCACAAAATAGCCTGAAGCTGAAGCTGAGGCTGACTAACTTAAACTTAAACATTTTGCCACAGAGTCACAGAGTACACAGAGAGGACAGAATGTTTAATAAGAAATTTCTCTGTGACAAAGTTCTGAGTTCTGAAACGCAGATGTAAATTTCAGAATTCATATTCAATCAGGTTTTAGTTTTTTTATTCCGGTGATTTTTTAACTCCTGAAGCAACCAGTCCTGTGCTTTTATTGCTGGCTGTCCTGTGCAGTGGATCATATAGTATTTTCCAGACATAGTGCTTTTTGTGGCACTTAATTCAATAAATTTTTCTGTGCTGTCAATTTCATCCTTAAAATAATCATATTTTCTCTTTATATGTTTAGCCGCATCTTTTCCGGAATGCATATCCTTATTCCTTTCATACTGACAAGGGGTCTTCTCAACGAAAGCAAGCAAGTGATCTATTTCATTTTGCATGTCAGAGCCAAAAGCAGGCATTGAAATAATAGATACTAGAAACAATATTTTATGCATTTTTCTTTCCTATATAAATATATCACCCTGTGACAGATACAATATTTTCAAATATGCTGATTGAATTGATTACCACGTTTGAAAACATTTATATATTCATAGTAAATGTATATCCCTGGAAGGGAGAATGAAATATTTCTGGATAAAACACTGAGCTTAATAAGCTGAATTATTCCCAAATCTGACTGCCGCCTAATTGTAAACCACAAAATACAGCCAGATCACATTAGAGACTAACCCTGGTACAATAATTTGTGAGCATTCACACATTGCTTCAGATAATCTTTGCCAGCAGCTTTATAACCCACTATCTAGACCGGCTACAAATCTGATTAGCCGGGCAAAATTGATTCGGCTCCATGTAACAGGGTGGCAGAAATTACTTTATTTCACCCAAACCCATCGGGCTTTCGACAATCAATTACCGAATAGTTGCTAAGTGTCAAACCAGGCACAAAGCAGCAATAAAACAAATAATGCACAGCCATCTCAGACATGGATTATTTGCAATGCATAAAAACAACAATGGGGCTTACGCCCCATCATCTATTACAAGCCCAAAGATTCCATCTGTTCGATCACCTTGTTAGCCGGTGCATATCCTGGATTGAGCAAACCATTCTCATACATGATGGCCGGAGTCCCACGAATACCAATGGTCTGCGCCATGGCACGATGCTGGTCGATGGGGTTATCGCAGGTTTTTTCTTCCACGTCTTCACCGGCTTTGGCTTTATCCAGTGCCTGTTGCGGATTTTTCGCACACCATACACTGACAGAGGTATCGTAACTGCGTTTGCCTTTGAATGGCAGGAACACATAACGTACTTTCACACCACCAGCCATATAATCATTCATTTCCTCATGCAAACGACGGCAATAAGGACAATAAATATCGGTGAATACCGTAATTGTATGTTTCACTTCACCCTTGGGTGTGTAAACCAGCATATTGGCTTCACCCAGTTTCTCCACCTCGTTTTTGCGAATGATAGATCGAGTGTCTTCAGTCAGATTAACGCGTTTTTGCAAATCAAACATATCGCCATCAATCACAAAACGGGCATCTTTGGTCATATAAAGAATCTGAGGACCGGACATCACTTCGTATATGCCCTCGATGGGGGTTGCCTTGATAACGGCACCCGCTGCCTGGGGCATGTTTGTTAACAGGGCCTGCTGTAATTCCTGGATATCACTATCCCCGGCTTTTTTAGCCTGTTCCGCCATAACCAGTTGACTGGTCAGGAACAGGGACATGATACTGATTAATACATATCTCATAATATGAATAGTCTCTTTGAGTTTGGGCTAAGGACATCTCTAGTAATAGCTTGCATCCTCTGCGTAAACAGCAGAATGGCCGTGCCCTACGGGGATTTACACCCAGAGGTCACATTCTATTACTAGAAATGCCCTGACAATAGACCGGCAGTATTATAAATAATTCCCAGCCGTTTAGGGCAGATATTCCTTAGATTCTGCGAACAAGCTTGTTATCCGTCAATTAACCCCGCGGATGGTGTTGATGATACAGTGATTTTAACCGCTGATCGGCCACATGGGTGTAAATTTGAGTAGTGGAAATATCTGTATGGCCCAGTAACATCTGCACCACCCTTAAATCGGCACCGTGATTGAGCAAATGAGTGGCGAAAGCATGACGCAAAGTGTGGGGCGACAGCTTGTCTGCTGCAATACCGACCCGGACGGCATAGCGTTTAATCAAATACCAGAAGGCCTGGCGTGTCATACCACGGCCACGATTGGTAACAAAAATAGTATTACAGGCGAGTTTCTGCTGCATTAAATCCGCTCGTCCCAGCTTAAGATAGGTATGCAACCAGCTCAATGCCTCTTCACCCAATGGCACCAGCCGTTCCTTACCACCCTTGCCAATAATGCGAACCACCCCGGGATCCACCGAAACCTGTGACATGGAAAGGCCCACCAGCTCACTTACCCTGAGCCCGGTGGCATAGAGTATCTCCAGCATAGCCCGATCACGCATACCTAAGGGCTGGGAAATGTCGGGGGCATGCAACAAATCCACCACCTGTTGTTCACTCAGGGTTTTCGGCAAGGGTTTTTCCGGCTTGGGGGCTTCCACCAGAGCAGTGGGGTCATTTTGTAAACGCTGTTCTCTTAGCTGATAGCCATAAAACCGTCGTAAACTGGATAATAGACGCGCCGCCGATCGGTTTTTACTGCCCTGTTCAAAACAATGGGCCAGAAACTGCTGAATATCGATGCCATCTGCCCGCATCAAATCACTTCCCTTATCGGCCAACCACAATGCATAACCGGCGATATCATTGCGATAGGCCGCCAGAGTATTTGCAGACAGGCCTTTTTCCATCCATAAAGCATCGATAAACTGTTCCAGCAGTTGCTGTTGCGTTACGCTTAACTGGTCTGATTTTGCCATAGTGCCATTTGAGTTTGATCAAAGCCGGCGTGTTGTAGGGTCGTTCATAATCCGGCTGTGCTAAAATTTGTCGCCCATACCGATAATGCCATATTCGATGAATCAAAAGTTAACATTCTGTACAGTCATTCTTGCCGGTGGTCGCGGAACACGTATGTCCGGGCTGGATAAAGGCCTGATTGAATGGCAGGGTAAACCGCTGATCGAACATATTCTATCGCAACTGGAGTGTGGCAGTTCAGACATCATGATTAATGCTAATCGCAATATCCCAAACTATCGAAACTACGGCCATACCATTATCAGTGACACGCTGGATGATTATCAGGGCCCATTAGCCGGTATTTTATCGGCCATGTTGCAGTGTAAACATGACTATTTACTCTGTTTACCCTGCGATTCTCCCAGTCCTCCACAAAAACTGGCACAGCGATTAATGCAATGCATCGATAATGAACATAAAAACACTGCAATTTGTCATGATGGAACAAGGTTACAGCCTCTGTTTGCCATGATCCATTGCGATGAACAACAAAGACTGATTGAATTTCTCAGCTCGGGTAAACGTAGGGTACATGATTTTTTCCAGCAACTGGATCCAGCCATTTGTGATTTTTCCGATCAGCCAGACCACTTCTATAATTTTAATACCGCGGATGATATGAAATGAGTATTGAGTTTTCTAAACCCATCATTGGCTTTGCCGCTTTTAGTGGTACAGGAAAAACCACATTACTGGTAAAAATTTTACCCATACTGCGTAACAAAGGTCTTCGGGTAGCTATGCTAAAACATGCACACCATGACTTTGATGTAGACAAACCGGGCAAAGATAGTTATGAGTTACGACAATCCGGCGCTTCACCCATGATAATCTGCTCCAGCCGCAGAACAGCCATCATGATAGATCATGAGCAGCAACAGGAGCCAGATCTACAGGATCTATTACGTCATATTCAGCCTGATAAAACCGACCTGGTACTGGTGGAAGGTTTCAAGCACTGGAATTACCCAAAAATAGAACTGCATCGACCCGCTTTGTCTAAACCTTTATTATTTCCCAATGACAAAAATATTATTGCCATCGCCCATGATGGAAATCTCGATAGAGTACCGGATATACCCGTAATGGACATCAACAAGCCAATACAGATTGCAGAATTTGTACTCCAATTGACCCAACAACAGTGAATACCATGATAGATAAACAAGCTTCCTGTAATGATAATTTTGATCCCAACTCCCTCAGCTTTGAACAGGCACTGGAAAAAGTTCGACAGGGTGTTACTCCATTAAAAGCCAGACGCTCGGTCACTATCCGTGAAGCCATGGGCTGTGTTCTGGCCAATGATGTGTGTTCACCCATGGATGTGCCACCATTTATCAACTCGGCAATGGATGGTTATGCCATCAGCAACCAGGATATCCCTGTCTCTGGTGAAGCAACACTAAAAGTGATTGGTAAATCATTTGCAGGAAAACCTTTCGATGGCCAGCTCAAACAGGGTGAATGCGTTCGCATCATGACCGGCGCGGTTGTACCGGAAGGTGCAGATACCGTGGTTATGCAGGAGCATGCGCAAGTGGATGGTAATGCCATAAAAATTGGCGATAAACACCGAGCTAAACAGAATGTTCGTTATCCGGGTGATGATTTTTCAACGGGTGACATCATTATTAAAGCAGGAGAGCGTTTATCGCCGGCTAAACTGGGACTGCTGGCCTCGGTGGGTGTTACAGAACTGGAAGTGGTACGCACGCCGGTGGTTGCCTTCTTCTCTACCGGTGATGAACTTAAAGGCGTCGGCCAATCATTGCAGCCCGGTGATATATATGACAGTAATCGTTACATAATATTCGGCATGTTGCACAAAATGGGGGTTCAGGTGATCGATATGGGGGTAATACCCGATATCAAACCACAAATCGAACTCACATTAAAAGAGGCCGCTCACTGTGCCGATATCGTTATCACTTCCGGTGGTGCATCGGTAGGTGAGGCGGATTTCATTAAACAGATACTGGATGAAATTGGTCAGGTAAACTTCTGGAAAATTGCCATGAAACCAGGTAAACCACTGGCATTCGGTAAAATTGATAATACTCTGTTTTTTGGTTTGCCGGGTAACCCGGTTTCGGTAATGGCCACCTTTTACCAGTTTGTTCAACCCACTATTCGCTTGCTTGAAGGTGAAAAGCAATCATCATCGATTGTTCTGAAAGCCCGTTGCAGCAGTATGTTGAAAAAACACCCCGGTCGCAAAGACTTCCAGCGCGGAATTCTTTCGCAGGATGAAAATGGTGAATTAATTGTGGATACCACCGGTATTCAGGGCTCTCACATGTTGAGTTCCATGTCGAAAGCCAACTGTTTTATTGTTTTGGCCGCAGAAGATGGAAATATTGCAGCGGGTTCGATGGTCGAAGTGCAACCATTTAACGACTTGATTTAGTTTACGGATTATTTATTTGCCACAGAGATTTATGCCCTTTGGCTACACAGAGTACACAGAGAAAAACGTCATTTAGTATAAAATCAATAGCGATAATTTCAAATACCTCTGTGTTCTCAGTGACTCAGTGGCAAATAATCTTTATAAAATAACAAAAAAGGCCGCTCTGTATGCCAGAGCGGCCTTTTTAACACCTGAAAAGGGTGTCAAACGTTTTTATTTACGTTTTACACGCCTTTTAGCTTTTGGCTTTAGAGCTTTTTCAATTTTAGACATCTGCTGTTTAGTCCATTTTTCAACAAACCTGGCTACAGCCTGCTCTTTAGCGACAGCCATCTTCACAATTGCCTGCTCACGCTTGGCCGCTGCTTTCAGATCATCTTTAGCTGCTTTCAGTGCTGCCTGAACACCTGAAACTTTATCTTTCAGCAGCTTCTTGGCTTCTGCAGCGCGTTGTGCAAGTTCTCTTTTCTTAGCTGCAGCAGCTTTTTTCTTAGCTGCGGCAACTTTTTTCTTAGCAGATGCCGCTTTTTTCTTGGCACCAGATACTTTCTTTTTAGCAGCTACTTTTTTCTTAGCTACTACTTTCTTTTTAGCTGCCACTTTTTTCTTGGCAACTACTTTTTTCTTTGTCGCTACTTTCTTTTTAGTAGCAACTGCTTTCTTCTTTGTTTTGGGACGAGCCATTTTTTAATCCTCTTTATCGGGTTAATGCAGAGATTATAATTCTTATTTTTCGTTTTACAAATAAATCAAGCATTTATTATGCATTTTTTTTAAAAAAACTTATAAATAACCAAAAAAAAACCAAAAAAAACCTGGAATTGGCTCCAGGTTTTTTAAATCCGATTTTTTTGTTAATTAAAAATGGAATCCGGTTTGTAAAAATGCGCCATAAGATGAATCTTCACCGACAACCGCAGCGATATCAAGATGGAATCCTAACCAGATACCGACACCAAGTGACAATAAATCCGGATCAGTTGCATTATCTGCCAGATTGGTTTGATAACCGGCACGTAATTGCACCACCTTAAAGGCATCAATCTCTGCACCCACAGATAAGGACTTGGAAGGGTTTTCAAATGCAATCGGATCACGCTCGGTCAAGTCCATATCAGCGGCGAGCGTTACCACACCTAGATCAACAGCTGCACCTACACGATAATGTGTATCAAACACAACGTCATTGCCTAAAGTGGTAGTTTTTGTTTCTTCAATCAGGTTTTTTGCCACCAGGCCGACTCTGAATGTATCTATTAAATTTATAGTAATACCCGCATCAACCGTAGTAAAACTACCCAGATCTTCTGAATCTGTATCAAGTATGTCATCGATATCGGCTGTTTGAATTGATTCCTTGTACTCAATTGAGTCAACCTGAACATAGCGCGGTGTGATACCGACGGAGACTTGTATGCCCGATATTTTAAAGTCGGAACCTAGTGGAATACCAATTTCCTGAATCCCTACACCTAATGCAGTCACATTATTAGTATTTGGAGCAGGGGGTATGGTTGTATCAATATCTGTCAAAGCTGCTGAAATAACACCTGTTCCACGCAAGGCAATACCCCAGGTAAAACTGTCACCTGAGTAAACAAAAGCTGCATTCGGAACTACCGCTGCAACTAAACTTGCACCATCCAGTTCATTGAGTATTTCTACCTGCCTGAAGGGATCTGATGTGGCCTGGAACTCATCCACCAGGTCAACAACATTACCGTCATCGATCGCCTGCACGCCAATTGCAGGTAATAACAATGCAACACCATCATCGGATTCATTAACCGCCAACATACCCGGGTTTGATAAGGCTGCAGTTGTAATACCTCCGGTTGCCATACTTACATTACCCATGGCAACGGATCTTGCATCATAAAAACCATAAGGTAAGGCGTGTACATTTGAAACAGCCGTCGCTAGCAGGCCAGCTGCAATTAGTTTTCTTTTAAACATGGAATGTCTCCAAATTCAATTATAATAGTAAATATTTTCCAGGACAGTCTATATCAAAAAGCGTTGAACTCAAAAATCCAATGTTTTTAAGGATATTAGACGATTCAAGAGTAAAATTTGTATGTAAAATGCAGTAAAATTTCCAGATCATTCATTCTTATAGCCCAGATTAATCGAATATTTCCCAAAATGAGTCACATTCCTGATCACTACACCCCGGTACACTTGATAAAAAGACTTATGGCTATCATTTATGATCTGTTTTTATTGATTTCATTACTGCTGGTTGCAGGCGGCATTATTTCGACCCTGGCGATTAATTATTTTAATAACGGATATGCCATCACCGACACTCATCCTGCTTATACCCTGTATCAAATAAGCCTGTTAAGCAGCTTCTTTCTACTCAGCTTTGTATTTTTTGGCTGGTTCTGGACCCATGGCGGTCAGACATTGGGTATGCGCACCTGGCGCATTCAGTTAATTACCGAATCAGGCGCTACTATTAGCTGGAAAATCGCTTTTGTCAGATTTCTGGCGGGGCTGCTATCGATTATGTGTTTTGGCCTGGGTTTTTTATGGTCCCTGGCCGATTCGGAAAAACGAACCTGGCATGATATTTTATCCGACACCCGCTTAATCCAGTTAAGTAAGCTCTGATTAAGTCTGAAAGAAAACACAAATAAAGAAATGACTTTGTAAAGCAAAATGCGGCAATATCTGAATCACAGTGCTGTAAAACAGGTTTTATAGAAATCCAAATTAACTTGATATCCAGGTTAATCTGTTATTTTTTAGCGTTTATTGGCGTTCAGTTGCGTTTTCTTTCGCTTTTGACTTATTAACATTCATTTATAAGTATTCCTGGGGATAGCTCAGGATCAGAGCTTGCTTAAACCAATAATCATCGAACTTTTCGTAGAGCGAACATACCGGCAATAGCCACCAGGATTACCGGTGCCGATGCACTGACAAACGGATGCAGTCCGTATATTTGTCCCAGATGATTGACCGTGCGATTCAACATAAAGAACCCAATACCCAGCAATAAGCCCACCAATACCCGGTAACCTGAACCGGTAGAGCGTTGTGAACCAAACACAAACGGCAAAGCGATCAATAGCATGACCATACTGGATAAGGGCGTCATCACTTTGATCCAGAATGCTAATTGATAATGACTGGCGTCAAGATCATTGGTTCGCAAATAATTACTGTAACGATACAGATCTATGGCCGACATAGTCGTAGGTTTTACACTAACGACATTAAATAGATCGGGATTTAATACTCTTGGCCACTCCAGGGTTTTCAAGTGATCACTGATAATGCTATCACCCTGTAACTGGGTGCGCTGTACGTTTTTCAATAACCAGCCACCGTTTTTATAATGGGCCGAACGAGCATAGATAAGCTGTTTTAACTGCTTGTTTTCATCCAGTTCATATATTTCCAGATTACCCAGCTGATAATCAGGATAAACTCGTCCCACATTAAAAAATAACTGACTGTCCTTGGCCCAGAAGCCATGTTGACCCAGGGAAATATTCTGCTTAAGTGCGACAGCACGGATACTTTGTGCCTGACGTTCACTGCCGGGCACAATGAATTCACCGATAAGGGCGACCATAACCACTACCAGCAGACCGGCCTGCAACACAGAGCGCACGATTCGCATAATAGAAATACCCGAGGCCCT
>JBLYYN010000231.1:0-5122 GCA_048550535.1 Gammaproteobacteria bacterium | reverse complement strand
TGGATGGCGGAGAGACAGGACTTGGTTCGAACCCTTTTCGACAAATTCGTCCGGAACGAATTTGAACATGGCCATGATTTTTATGGCCATGGCCCCGCAGGCGCCTACATGGAAGTAGGTGGTAGAGCAACGCAGGACGCCTATAGGGATATAGGTGGTAGAGCGAAGCAGGAAGCCAGAGCCGAGCAGTTGCCGAGGTGAGGCACAGGGAAGTGCCTCATAATCCCTCTAGCAGATCACTACCCTGCCAATAAACAAGCCACCCTTGTAATGAATGCCTGACGGTATGGTGGATTTGCGTGTCGCCCACACATGCAAGAGCGGCTTTTTTTATGGATGGCGGAGAGAATAGGCCCGATGAGAACCCTAGTTCGGAAAATCGGCAGGATAGCCTATTTTGACGTTGTCGCTTTTCACAGCGCCCCGCTAGGGGTGCAGCACAAGGATGTGCTGCATCAATCCCTGTTTCGGATTGCAGATCGTTAAGTGTCATGTTGAAGCCCACTAGTAAAGAATGCCTATCGGCATAATAGATTGCGTGTCGCCTCGGCAACTGCTCGGCTCTGGCTTCCTGCTTCGCTCTACCACCTATATCCCTATAGGCGTCCTGCGTTGCTCTAATTACCTACATATCCAAAGGGCATAAATCCTTGTAGGCACTCACACGCAAGAGCGGAGCGATTTTGAACATGGCCATGCTTTTTTGCCCATGGCCCGAAGGGCGAGGCGCAGGACGCGCCGAGTAATCCCTGTTAAAGCTGGGTATTTGGCTATTAGAAAGATAGCTCTGAAGACCAAAAATGAATGCCTTGGGTATGGTTATTTGCGTGTCACCCTCGGGAACAGGGTCCTGCGTTTCTCTCTACAGTTGCTTCTGCACTGTTCTACCTTGCCCGTTCATAAGCTTGTGTCTCCCATATCCGAGTAGTCCTCACACATAAGAGCGGGCTTTATAATCCATCGTTTAAATAGCTGGATACCGGCTTAAAACATGCCGGTATGACACATTAGACACGGAATATTCATAACTAAGTGACATTCCAGACAGAGTCAGGATTAACTTGAAGTTATGCAGTCATACAATTCATAAAACAACCAGAAATTCACTGTTTGATAACCATCAATACATGATAGATTCACACAGTCATAGGCTTGCATAAAACAATGATAAGCATATAGTCAAAAATATAAGAAAATACTGATATAAACATCGACCATGAGGGATTTCAGCATGTCTCTGGTAACTGCATCCGGTCTTGAAAAAACTTATCAGGCAGGTGATGTGTCTGTGAAGGCTATACGTGGTGTGGATTTTGTTATCGAACCTGCCTCTTTTGTGAGTTTTGTCGGTCCCTCCGGTAGTGGAAAAAGTACCCTGTTAAATATGATCGGTTGCCTGGATCAACCCAGTGCTGGCCAGTTATCGGTAATGGGCACCGAAGTGATTAAACTCGACCGGAAAGCCAGTGCACGTTTTCGCGGTGAACATATCGGATTTGTATTCCAGGACTTTAACCTTATACCCGTACTCACCGCATTCGAAAACGTGGAATACCCACTGATGATGGTGCAGAACTGGTCACGGGCTAAACGTCAGCAACGGGTGAAGCAAATGCTGGAAGCAGTCGGCATGTCTGAGCAGATGTATAAGCGACCGGACCAGCTATCCGGTGGACAGAAACAGCGAGTAGCCGTGGCCCGAGCCCTGGTCACCCATGCCAAACTGGTACTGGCGGATGAACCGACGGCCAACCTGGATCACGATACAGCTTATCGCATCATCAATCTGATGAAGTCCATGCGCGATGAATTTGGCAGCAGTTTTGTGTTTTCCACCCATGATCCGAAAATCATGTCAGAAGCGGAAGTCACCTACACCCTTGAAGACGGTTTATTATCCAGTCATCAGGCACAGGGGGATGTATTATGATGAATGTCCTTCGCCTGGCGGCATTGAATTTGATGCGATATCGTCGTCGCACTCTGTTAACTACCTTGTTGATTACCCTGAGCATGGTGGCGGTGCTGTTATTCATTTCCATTTCCGGGTCTTTCAAGGCCCTGATGGTCGGTCAGATTACCGACTCCATGCTGGGTCATGTACAGATCCATCGTAAAGGTTATGTCGCTTCCATCGATAACCTGCCCTTGCATTTGAATATGAAACAGAAAATGGTGGCCAAGGTTCATGAAGTCTTGAGTGAAGTCGACGGCATAGAAGCGGTGTCGGAGCGGGTTAAACTGGGCGCCATGTTCAGTAATTTCACCGAGACCACCAGCATACGTTTAAATGGCGTGAATCCACAGCAGGAAATTGTGGTATCACCTCTTTTACCCAGTCGTTTGATAGAAGGCCAGATCGATTCAGCCCTGGTGGAAAGCGGACACATTTTAATACCTGAGTTGCTGGCCAGGGGTATGAAAGTGAAACCGGGGGATACCATCGTACTGGTGGCGAATAACAAAGACGGTTCTGTGAATGGAAAAACCTTTGTGGTGCAGGGCGTGCTGGAAGGCATCTCCGGCCCCGGAGGTCGCGATGGTTATATTCACATTGACGATGCCCGTGAATTACTGCGCATGGATTCGGCGGAGGTGAGTGAAATAGTGATTCGCCTGAACAATCCCCGGCAGATAGCGGAAATCAGTCAGCAATTACGCAAAATTTTCGGACCCATGAAAAACCAGCAGGGTAAGTCGGCCTTTGAAATCCATAGCTGGGAAAAGTTGTCACCGTTTGCCAATATTGCCAAAATGATCGATTTACTCACCCTGTTTATCAAAGGCATGTTGATTGCCGTGGTACTGATCAGCATTATGAATGTGATGATTATGGCGGTGTATGAGCGCATCCGTGAAATCGGAACCATTACCGCCATGGGTACTTTGCCAAATAAGGTGCTGGGGCTGTTTCTGAGTGAAGGCTTATTGCTGGGGGTGCTGGGCAGTGTGATCGGTACCCTGATCAGTGTGGTGGTGATTTTAATTTTAAATTCAGTACAGATAAGCTTTGATTTTGGGCGCCAGGAAAATCTGCTACTGACGCCGGTGATTCATGTTATGGATATTCTACTCATGAGCGGCATCGTGGTTACGGTGTCGGTGCTGGCCAGTGCACAACCGGCCTGGAAGGCGTCTCGCATGGAACCGATCGATGCCTTACGTCATGTGTGATTACTTTGGGAAAAGTCTGACTATGATGAAACAAATATTATGGCTGTTTAGTTTACTCCTGATGGGCCAGGCCCATGCCATCGATGGCAATGAGCTATTGAAAAAAATTGACCGAAATATGCAGCCAGACAGCTATGAGATGTACCGTAAGTTAATCAATATAGAACCCGATGGCGATGAAAAAGCATTCGTGCTCTACTCCATTAAAAAAGGCCGTGACAATATGCTGGCCCTGTTCCTGTCACCCGCCAGTGAGAAAGGACGTTCCAGTTTGCGCCAGGGTGAAAATATGTGGCTGTATATTCCCAATGTCGGCAAGCCCTTGCGTATTACCAGTCTACAGTCCGTAATCGGAGGTGTGTTTAATAATTCGGACATACTGCGACTGGATTATCATGTGGAATACAATGTTATCGATACCCAGGAATCATCTGAGGATTATCAATTAACCCTGAAAGCCAGGACCCCCAGTGTAGCCTATGACCAGTTAAAGATGGTGGTGGATAAACAATCACTGTTGCCATCCAAGATCGAAGCCTATGCTTCCAGTGGTATGCTGATTAAAACCCTGCGTTATAAAGACATAAAGGACTTTGGGGATGGTATCAAACGTCCTGCGGTGCTGGAAACCGATAGTCCCCTGTATAAAAACTACAAGTCAGTCATGTTGTTTGCAAAAATTCAGAAACGTGAGTTTGCTGATGAGGTTTTTACGCTGAATTACATGTCCCGTGTGGATGAATTGCGTTAATAATCGATATTCGAACAGGGGATGGCCTCTGTTCATGGTATTGACCCTGTTCAGTGTCTCGCTGGCCCATGCCGAAGATTTCAGTTTTGATTTGTCTGATTTTGAAAAACGGCCACTGCAATTGAATAGCTTTGTTGAGTTGAAGGCTGAACATCAATGGCTGGATGAAACTTCTGCCGGTTATTTTCTCAAATATCCCGATGTCAGTGATCTGGATACTCTGGATCGCTATAGCGGTGCGCTTGAAGTGTCTGCCAGTTATCAAAAGCACAACTGGCTGCTGGATTTCACCGCCCATGCCAGCTCGCTGGACAGTGAGTTTGAAAATCAGCAGGACATACAAATTTATGAAGCTCTGGCGAAGTGGCAGTGGGATAAAAATATACGGTTTGAGCTGGGCAAAAAATCCATCAAATGGGGCAAGGGTTATGCCTGGAATCCGGTGGCTTTTCTGGAACGCCCGAAAGACCCCAATGATCCTGAATTAAGTCGGGAAGGGTTCGTTGTCGCCACCGGTGAATGGATCCGAAGTGGCCAGGGACAGCTGAAAACACTGGCCCTGACACCCACACTGGTGCCGGTTGAAAACCAGGTCAATGAAGATTTTGGTGAGCAGGAGTCACTCAATCCAGCTATCAAGCTGTACCTGCTTTACCGTGATATAGATATAGATTTCATGGTTCTGGCCGATGGCAGTCGAAGTCAGCGCTGGGGGCTGGATTTTTCTGCCAACCTGGCAAGCAATCTGGAAATTCATGGTGAATATGCCCGTATTTATGATTACTCACAATCACTACTGCAAGCCGATAACAGTCTGTTGTCAGAAGTTTCGGATGTTCAGCGCTATTTGCTGGGTCTGCGTTATCTGACGGAAACGGATCTTACCATTATTGCCGAATATTATTACAATGGCGGCGGATACACTGAGCAGCAATCGGAGCTATACTTCCAATTACTGCATGAAGCCGCCGACACCGGTGACCCCGGTCTGGAGCAGTCTGCGCGAGCTGCGGCCAGTGCCGGCTTCAATAGTGCCAATTTTATGCAATCTTATATTTACCTGAAAATGTCGCAAAAGGAACCGTTTGATATTGTTTACCTGACTACCAGCCTTATTGTTATTCAGAATCTACAGGATGCCAGCTATAGCATGACCCCAGAGATCATTTATAGCGCTGTGACCAACCTGGAATTACG
>JBLYYN010000230.1:0-5383 GCA_048550535.1 Gammaproteobacteria bacterium | reverse complement strand
TCCGATTACGAAGAAGATCGTAAACGCCGACTGGGTGATGAAGCCCTTAACCCACATCGAATCAAATACAAGCGATTGAAGTAGAACATGCCCCTCAAAACAGCGATTAGTCTTGGCTAATCGCTGCTATATCTATATGAACATATAGATATATGTTTTTCACCATTTAACAGAGTTTTTCGGTTTTTACCGTATTTTTACCTGAGTTATCAACCAATCCACTCGATCCCAGTTCCGATCACTACAAGATTTCTCACATTCGTTCGAAATGACACCCATCAACAACCTTCGATATGACTTAGGAAATGACACCCATCAACAACCCCGTCTCCCATCCCTCTCACCTTTCACCTTTCACCTTTCTTCCGACTTATAACTTTTAACCCAACATTCAAACCCCTAGGGTTTTATGGTAGAATTCGCGCCCTCAAATTCCCAGTACTCACATCAAACAAAGAGCATAACCGTGACTGAAGCCGTAACAAGCAACTTCCCCTTAAAAAAAGTCATTGCGGGCGCCATTTTCGCACTCGCCGCTATCGCACTGACTTTTGTCGTACCCAATGTGCAAATTGCATGGGTGAGTGCAATCTTAGTATTCACTATATACCTGTTCGTATTTGAAATTGTCGATGTCGACGTTGCTGCGGTTAGTATTCTCGTCCTGCTAGGTCTATCGAGTTTATTCGCTCCCATAATGGGGCTGGAACAAGGCCTGGTGGATACCAAGCAAATCTTTAACGGTTTTTCCAGTAACGCGGTAATGTCGATCATCGCGGTTATGATTATCGGTGCCGGCCTGGATAAAACCGGCCTCATGAGTCAGGTCGCCACCTTTATTCTCAAAGTGGGTGGTAAAACTGAAACCCGTATTATTCCCATCATTTCCAGTACGGTAGGCATTATTTCTTCCTTTATGCAGAATGTGGGGGCCGCGGCCCTGTTCCTGCCCGTGGTGAGTCGAATTTCTGCGCGTTCCGGTTTGCCTATGTCGCGCCTGCTAATGCCTATGGGTTTCTGTGCCATTCTGGGTGGCACGGTTACCATGGTGGGATCAAGTCCTCTGATTTTGTTGAATGACCTGATCCTCACCTCCAACCAGGCCCTGCCCGTCGAAAAACAGATGGACACCTGGTCCTTGTTCTCTGTCACACCTATCGGTCTGGCATTACTCGCCACAGGGATTTTGTACTTTGTAATTGCGGGTCGCTTTGTGCTTCCCAGTAATAAGGGTGATGATGGCGCTTCACAGAGAGCCACCGATTACTTCGATGACACTTACGGCGTTGATTACGAAATTTACGAAGTACGCGTGCCGAACCAGAGCCCTATCATTGGCAAAAACCTGGACGAAATTGAAAGCGATCTGGCCGTGCGCATAGTGGCACTGGATATAGGTGACGGGATTCGTTTCGGTTCCCAGGGTGTAGATCGCAGTATCGGTATCGAACCAGGCGCAATACTGGGTGTACTTGCCGCGGATGAAATTTTTGAGCACTTTGTTACCGCCAGCAAAGTCGAAGTTAAACAGGGGCTGGAAGTCTTCGCCGATGCCCTGGTATCGACCAAATCCGGTGTTGCCGAAGTCGTTATCGCACCCGGTTCCAGTCTGATAGGCAAAACGGCTCGTGATGTATGGATGCGAAAAACCTATGGCATATCACTGCTGGCGATACACCGCGGCGGTGAAACCATCACCCGTGAAGGTGGCGGTGTTCGTGATACCCCTCTGCAGTCTGGAGATGCACTGGTGGTTCATACCAGTTGGGCCGATCTGGCTCATTTGTCACATGACCGTGACTTTGTAGTGGTTACCACGGAATACCCCCATGAAGAAGAACGTCCACATAAAGTACGTTGTGCCAGCATCTTCTTTGCCATTGCCCTGGGCCTGGTATTGTTCACCGATCTGCGTTTATCGGTGGCACTGCTTACCGGTGCTATTGGTATGATTTTATCCGGTGTGCTGAGCATGGATGAAGCCTATCGCGCTGTGAGCTGGAAAACCGTATTCCTGCTGGCCAGCTTAATCCCACTCGGCCTGGCCGTAGAAACTTCTGGTACTGCCGCATGGATAGCCGACCAGACACTGTCTGTTCTGGGTGGCTTGCCTATCTGGGTTCTACAGGCCGCCATTGCGGTACTGGCGACTTTCTTTACCCTGGTCATGTCCAATGTCGGTGCAACCGTACTGCTGGTGCCACTGGCGGTTAACATTGCCATTGGCGCAGGCGCAGATCCGGCGGTATTTGCCCTGACTGTAGCCATTGCTACATCCAATTCATTCCTGATTCCAACGCATCAGGTCAATGCACTCATCATGGGTCCCGGCGGCTATAGAGTCGCCGACTATATGAGAGCCGGCGGCGTAATGACCATACTGTTCCTGATAGTGTCCATTACGATGTTGAACCTGATCTTCTAAACGCAAAGGCCCTGAATATTCAGGGCCTTTTTATTTAATATCTAAATAACACTCATATACAAGTCGCAACATCGACTAGATTCTTTGCTCACAAATGGGCTCAAGTAGAAGCCCCCATCATCTAAAAAGGGAATATTCAAGGTAGATTGCACACAATCTGTAAAGGGGAATAGTACAAATTTTTAAATGGAAATAAGTTTACCATTCAAATCTGAATAAGAACTTATTAATAATGGTCTCTGATTTGATCAATATGTTTGTGTATATTATCAGTATTCTGTATCAACCATGTTATTGCTCTGTAAATATTCCCTCAATTTAGTTATAGCGCGCTTATGTAATTGTGACACACGTCCTTTAGTGACACCTAAGTCATTTGCAATTACATTAAAACTTATAAACTTAAAATAATGCGAATTAATTATATGTCTTTCACTATCTGACAGTAACTCAATTGCCTGTATAACATCCTGTTGTAATTGACCCATTACACTAACCGAGTATGGAGTAGCAATAGATTCCTTCTCAGAAAACTGGATCAGCTGAGTATCCTCAAGCATAAAGGATATAGCTAATCCGACAGTTGTATCCGCAATATTCTCAAATAAAGAAGTCGACAGTTTATCATCAGTCTTGGTTAATGATTTCATACGTTCATTGCGTAATCTATTTTGCATAGATATCTGCTCACGTTTTTCAGTCAATTTACTTATACCATTTAAGATAGATCCATTAATACGGTATGATGCAAAGGTATTAAACAAAATATTACGACCTGGATCAAATCTATCAATAGATTCAACTAGACCAATGTGACCGTATTGTAAATAATCATTAAATTCTATATCGTCATCATACCTCAAGGCATATAGTGTGGCCGCTATTTTTTTTGATAATGGTATATAATTTTGTATTAATTTTTCTCTAGCAGAAAGATTATTGTGGTTCTTGAATAAATCCCACAACTTATCTTCTTTAAACTCATGTAGTTCCATAGTCTTTATTAGAGTCAATTAGAAAAAACTGTTCAATAGCGAACCAATAATTAGATTCCAGCCATCAATCAATACAAACATTAATATCTTGATCGGCAGGGACATCATCATAGGTGGCACCATCATCATGCCCATCGACATCAATATGCTAGCAACAACAATATCGATAAGCAAAAAAGGTATAAATATAATAAAACCTATTTGAAATGCTGACTTGAGCTCACTAATTAAAAATGCAGGTATTAGTGTAACAAACTTAATTTCATCTATTGAATTTGGTTTTGCTGATTTGGAAATATCAAGCATTAGAGCCAAATCCTGCTCCCGTGTTTGACTAACCATGAAATCTCGCATAGGTACTTTCGCATTGTAAATGGCACTAGAAACATCCAGTTTATTTTCGATATAAGGCTCATATGATTCTGAATTAATTCTGTCTATAACTGGCCACATAGAAAATATCGTTAAAAATATCGCAAGACTTATTATTACAGTATTAGGTGGTGTCTGCTGCATACCTAAAGCATGACGAAGTATAGATAAGACAATAACTATCCTTGTAAAGGATGTCATCATCATAATAATGGCTGGAGCCAGACTCAGTATTGTAAGGCCAGCAGCTACTTTAATTGCGGTAGTTATCTTCTGCTTATCATCGACTCCATCCGTTAAATTAATTTCAATACCTGGGAGGTTAATTAGATCTTGTGCAATGCTGCTGCCAGGCACCATAACAAAGATCCATATTATAAATAATCTGGTGTACCACATATACTATTAAACTTCTGGATTTTTTAAAGTAACGATATTGTCACTAGATTCAAGAATACTTATCTCCTGGCCGTCTAGTTTTATTTTATATAAAGTTGTTTTTCTACTAATCTTATTTATAGATAACACTGCAAAATCATCAGATGACACAATATTATATGGAAAAGAGAAACCCTTCTTCTTTAAATAATAAACACCTATCGCGCTCAACACTAGAACAGATACTAAAAACACAAGAACATTCACAGTAGTCTCAACACTCACATCTGACTCTTTTTTATAAGGTATTTCTGCAAGTGATGTATTATTCTCGGTAAGATTGTTATCTGCAGATACAGACTTGGTAACTGTACCTGATAATATCGATATAAAAAAAACTACCAATATTATATTTCTATTCATCACTACCCCATACCGATTCTATAATTTGTATACCATAATTATCACCAACTACAACTAGTTGCCCTTTTGCCACCACAGATCGATTAAGAACAATATCTACAGGTGATTCCACATCCGAGTCTAACTCCAGTACGCTACCTTTTTTAATTTCATATAATTGAGAAACAGTTAATTTGGTTTTACCAATAATAACTTCTAATTCCACCTCGATATCTGAAATCAATGATATATCATTAGGTTTAATCAATTTTTCATTTGATTCTTCAATTTCATGAAGTTCACGGTAGCTTAAACTATTTACTTCCATAACCTACTCCAATCTAATTAAGCAAAACTGCTTTGTTACCATTTAATGAACCTAACTGAGCATCACAAAATGTAGTATCCGATAAATTTAACTTTATTTTAGCGCTAATCTTATGATCCAGCACAAGCACATCATTTCTTTTGAGGTTAATAAGGTCTTTATATTTTAATGAAGTTTTTTCGAATAGCGCAGTTATTTGAACTTCTCTATCGTGTATCTGAAAATCTTCTATTTCGACCCGATCTAGACTATTTTTGGAGTGATTTAACTTCTCTATATCACAACTAAATAACTCGTCAGGAATAAGTAAATAAAACACTAATCCGTCTATATCTACTTCCAATGCTATAGCACCACAACCTTTGACAAAGTAATTATCAATATTCATATCAACATCTATTGAATCTATCATCAAATTTAATGACGGCTTCTTTATCTCTAACACATCAACACATAAAGCAGTAATTGAGTCAGATATTACAG
>JBLYYN010000229.1:0-9131 GCA_048550535.1 Gammaproteobacteria bacterium | reverse complement strand
CATCGGCACCCACGGGGGCCGCGTGTACATCCAGATGTTGCCAGAGTTTAGTCATGGGCTCCAGTTCACCATAAATTTCGAACCGTGGGTGTGGACCAGATAACTTAATCACGGTGTAACCATCACACTGGCTTACAGCATCAGGCTCATCGGGTATTTGTGGAATCAGTGATTGCAACTGCTGGTCTGCATCCGGACCTGAGACACCTATATGTACCAGGGCATTAGTGCTGTCTTCCATGGTGATTTTGGCCATCAGGATAAACATCTGTAATCGTTTTAATGTGTTTTCCAGCTGTTCCTGAGGCAATCGCAGATAATAGGTTTGCTGACGTTTGAAAATTCGGAAGTTCGACAGTATGCGACCTTTGGGTGTGCAGTAAGCGCTGAGCTGGCTGTGTTGCAGATCCACCTGGTTGATGTCATTGGTCAGTTGGCCCTGAAGGAAAGTGCTGGCATCATCACCATATGCCGATATCACTCCCAGGTGACTGAGATCGGCCATGATCAGCCCGGTATGCAGTACACGCAGTTCTCTATTAGGATTGCCAAAATGACTGACCTTGTTGTTGTCGATTTCGGCCCCGGCCTGCTCGAGAAATTCCAGCCATTCCTGTTTCATGTGTCATACCTGTATGTAGGGTTTGATTAATCTGCACATAGTAGTCAACACGGCGGCTTTTGTCAGCATAGTAATCTTATGGGATTGCTTCTTTTTTTCATCCGTGTATATTTGCTGTGGGATGATGTTATGCATTGGAATATGCAGGCATTGTTTTATGCACTACAATTTACAAGAATAACAAAAAACCAACATCTTCAGCGATGTACCTGTGAAGGGAAATGAACGATGGCTGTTTCTGATACCCGACCTTTTTATTTGAATTTAATAAAAATACGCCTGCCAGTGGCCGGCATGTTATCCATCTTCCACCGCATTAGCGGTGTTTTGATGTTTATCGCCATGCCTTACCTGGTGTATTTACTGGACCTGTCGTTACAGGGCGAGGCCGGTTTCAATCGCGTAGCCGAACTGTTATCACATCCATTGGGCATACTGATACAACTGATATTGCTCTGGTCACTGGTTCATCATTTTCTGGCGGGAATACGTTTTTTACTCATCGATTTTGATATTGGTGTCGGTAAACAACAATCCACCAATAGTGCCTGGCTGGTGTTTGGGCTGGAACTGATCATCATCGCGCTGATTGCTGCTGGAGTCTGGTTATGAGTGTACCCGGCTTACAGGGTCTGAGGCCCTGGATCATTCAGCGTATCAGTGCCGCGTATATCGCTGTATTCAGCCTTTATTTCCCCATAGTGTTGTTCATTAAGTCGCCGTTGACGGAACAGACCTGGTACGAGTGGGTGGCCAGCCCCTTCAATAACATTGCTATCGGCCTGTTTTTAATCGCACTACTCTGGCATGCCTGGATTGGTATCCGAGATGTAATACTCGATTACGTATTTAATGTCGTGGTTCGCATGATTGCACTGACACTGGTGGCCATGGTGATACTGGGCACGGCATACTGGGGGTTTCGAGCATTAATCTCAGCCCAGATCGGATTTTAAATTGAGCCAAACTATGAGCCTGAAAAATATTCAACGACGCCGATTTGATGCTTTGATTATCGGGGCTGGGGGCGGTGGCTTAAGGGCTGCACTCCAGCTGTCAGACGCCGATGCCAGTGTTGCCGTAGTCTCCAAAGTGTTTCCTACTCGTTCCCATACCGTCGCTGCCCAGGGCGGTATGAATGCCGCCCTGGCCAATATTCTGCCGGATAACTGGCATTGGCATATGTTCGATACGGTAAAAGGCAGTGACTATCTGGGTGACCAGGATGCCATCGAGTATATGTGTCGCTCCGCACCCAAGGTGGTGTATGAGCTGGAACATTTTGGCGTGCCTTTTTCTCGTCTCGATAATGGGCGCATCTATCAACGGGCATTTGGTGGTCAGAGCCAGAATTTTGGTGGCGAACAGGCGGCCAGAACCTGTGCTGCTGCCGACCGAACCGGTCATGCCATCTTACACAGTTTGTACCAGCAAAATATTCGAGCCAAAACCCATTTCTTCGATGAGTACTTCGCCGTCGATTTACTAAAAGATGAACAGGGCAGCGTACTGGGCGCTTTTGTGTTTAATATTCACACCGGTGAAGAGCTGATCATCGAAGCCAAAACCACGCTACTGGCCACCGGTGGTGCCGGCCAGCTGTACCGAACCACCACCAATGCTTTGATCAATACCGGCGATGGCATGGCTATGGCCCTGCGCGCCGGTATGCCCTTGCAGGATATGGAATTCTTCCAGTTTCATCCCACCGGCATTGCCGGCCGGGGCATGCTGATTACCGAAGGGGCCAGGGGTGAGGGTGGTTATCTGGTGAACTCTGAAGGCGAACGCCTGATGGAGCGTTATGCACCCAAGGCCAAAGACCTCGCCAGCCGCGACGTGGTGAGTCGATCGATTGCTACGGAAATTCGCGAAGGTCGGGGTTGTGGTGAGAATAAAGACCATGTGATGTTGAAACTGGATCACCTGGGTGTGGATGTGATTCAGAAACGATTACCCGGCATTCGCCAGACCTGTATCACCTTCCTCGGCATAGACCCGGCGGAAGAGGCCATACCTATCTATCCCACCGCCCATTACACCATGGGCGGCATACCTACCGACCGTCATGGCCAGGTGGTGATCCCGGTTAAAGATACTCCGGAAGAACCGGTGAGTGGTCTCTATGCCGCCGGCGAATGTGCCTGTGTGTCGGTGCATGGGGCGAATCGACTGGGAGGCAACTCCCTGCTGGATATACTGGTATTCGGCCGCTCAGCGGCGAATCACATCATCGAATACCTGAAAGAAAATCGTTATCACCGACCGCTGGATGAAACCAGTGTCGAGCGTGCCTATGAGCGTTTGCATCGATGGGATCAGACCGGTGACGGTGAATCCATAGAACAGATTCGTCTGGAGCTGAAAAAGACCATGGAAGATAATTGCAGTGTATTCCGCACCCAGGAGGTTCTGGATGAGGGTGTGCAAAAAGTCATGGCACTGGCCGAGCGTTTGCAGCATGCCCGAATCAGCGATCAAAGCACCATGTTCAACACCGCCCGGGTGGAAGCCCTGGAGCTGGAGAATTTAATGGACGTGGCTTTGGCCACGGTGTATTCAGCGGCTGCCAGAACCGAAAGCCGGGGTGCGCATTCACGCATCGACTATCCGGAACGGGATGACATCCACTGGATGAAACATACCTTGTATTCGCGGCATGAGCATAAACTGGACTATAAACCGGTCAGAACCAAACCCATGTCGGTGGCCAGCTTTCCACCGAAGGCGAGAGTGTACTGAGTCAGCTTGGCTTTGAGAAATTTAAATTGTATAGCGGACTCATCAGTGAAATGCGAGCTTATCTCGGTGGAGTGAGCTTAAGCTTTTTGTCATCCCGAGGTCTGCCGAGGGATCTTAATGTTGGTTATTGCAGAACGGTATCAGCTTAAGATTTCTCCTTTTAGTCGAAATGACAAACTAAAGGGTATTGTGATTGATTTGTAGATCCGGATGGCAAGCCAGATGGTCGAAGTGACAAATTAATTAGAATGTATTAGCGTAAAATATAAAAAGGGGTAAACATGCGTTTCCGCATTTATCGCTATAATCCGGAGCAGGACAAAAAGCCCTACATGCAGGACTATGAACTGCAGGATATTACGCCGGGCATGATGTTACTGGATGCACTCTTGCTGTTGAAAGAACAGGATCCCAGCCTGGGCTTTCGTCGATCCTGTCGGGAAGGAGTGTGTGGCTCCGATGGCATGAATATCAATGGCACGAATGGTCTGGCCTGTATCACACCCCTGGCGAATTTAAAACAACCGGTGGAAATACGTCCCATGCCCAGGTTGCCGGTGATTCGTGATCTGATTGTGGACATGGAGCCCTTTAATCGACAGTACCGGGAAGTGAAGCCTTACCTCATTGTCAAAGACCCCTTGCCCGAAGCTGAGCTGAAACAGACGCCGGAACAACGAGATGAACTGGATGGCCTGTACGAATGTATTCTTTGTGGTTGCTGTTCCACCCAGTGTCCATCCTTCTGGTGGAACCCGGATAAATTCCTTGGCCCAGCAGCACTGTTGCAGGCCGCACGTTTTATCAAGGACAGCCGGGACCAGGCCACAGAAGAGCGTCTGGCAGCACTGGACGGCCCGTTTAAAATGTTTCGTTGCCACACCATTATGACCTGTGTGCAGGTTTGCCCCAAAGAGCTTAATCCAACCAAGGCGATCGGTGAAATTAAAAAAATCATGGTGAAACAATCACTATGAATGCTATGCCCGAACAGGCCAATGATTCACGCCTGAGGTGGCGTTGTCGGCGGGGTATGCTGGAGCTTGATTTGCTTCTTAACCAGTTTCTGGATCATGGCTATCACAGGCTGGATAAGGCACAACGACATCGGCTGGATGAAATACTGGATTATCCGGATCAATTATTGTTTGACTTACTGTTAGGGCATATGCCCTCATCGGATAAGGAAGTTTCAGATATTGTCAGTCAAATACGCAACACCGCTTCATCTTGAATTTAAAAGCTCGAAACTTTTCGGCTTTTACGTCTGTGCTGTTTTTTTAATTACGCTGTTCTGTATTTACCTGTTACCGGTGATTCCAGTCATAAAGATGGTGTTGCTGCCTATCTGTGCCCTGGCCTGTATACAGGCATATAAAGCGCACAATCATATACGCAGTGTGATCTGGCAGGAGGATAACCACTGGTTATTACACTATGCTAAGGACACGGTTTCTGCCGAATTAACCGATACAGGTTTTGCTAACGCCTGGCTGGTGATCCTGCATTTTAAAACTGAAACCGGTAGCAGCTGTTCTCGATTGATTTGTTATGATTCTCTGGATCGTACTGTATTCAGGCAATTAAAAGTCCGTTTAAAAGTTGAGGGGGCGAAACACCGTCACCATGCTAAGATGAATACATGAAACAGGCTATTGCATACGGTTGTGAAGATGTCGCCCCAAGAGGCTTTGTGAGTTTGATGGATTTGTATGAAAGCAATTACATCAAGCTGCGTAAACTATTGTCAGATCCTAAACGAATGCCCAGCAAAGCCTGCTCATCTATTCCCGCTCATCTGGACCTGCATTTAGAGATTGTTGAGCGTAGCAAATACACGACTACCTTATATCTCAGCTATGGTTTCCCCTCGGCCAGCGGTTTGCAAATGGAGCCGAATCTAAAAATACGCATTTATCACGATGCCAGACTGGCCGAGGTCATGGCCGGGCATCTGCATCATGGGCGTTTGATACTGGACCATTTACCGGCCAGTGCCCTGAAAGAGAAATGGAGACTGAATCGCTTCTTAAACCGCTGGTTAGGTTATTGTCTTAAACAGGGGCATAGCTTTACCGGCTTGAGTATATAAATGGCAGCTGAGGCCATCAAACGGAGCTTTATTCTAATAATGATCCGTTTTTTTGATCATGCTTGTTCATCGATAAAAATATAAGTCACTAGTAATATAAACTATCCACTAACAATAGCTCACGGCCTCATTCTGATAGGCTCACCGCGGTTTCACTGTATCCCCTTTTTTGTTGTAACTAAATTACTTTAGCTGCTGATTTATGGTACTATTTAGGGCTTTATTTTGGCCGAATTTTTCGGCATTTCAGGGCTGCTGAAATCAACATATATTAGTACGGAACCCATTCCATATGGCTGAATTTGCCAAAGAAGTCTTTCCTGTCAATCTAGAAGATGAAATGCGTCAATCCTATCTGGATTACGCCATGAGTGTTATTGTCGGCCGGGCCTTACCCGATGTGCGAGACGGCCTGAAACCGGTTCACCGGCGTGTGCTTTATGCCATGAGCGAACTGGGTAATGACTGGAACAAAGCCTATAAGAAATCAGCCCGTGTGGTTGGTGACGTTATCGGTAAATACCACCCTCACGGCGATACCGCCGTGTATGACACCATCGTCCGTATGGCTCAGCCATTTTCCATGCGTTACATGCTGGTGGATGGCCAGGGTAACTTTGGCTCGGTGGATGGTGATGCCCCTGCGGCCATGCGATATACCGAAGTCAGGATGGCGAAAATCGCCCATCAAATGATTTCGGATATCGACAAGGAAACCGTTGATTTCGATGCCAACTATGATGGTTCAGAGCACGAACCGGTGGTGTTCCCAACCCGTATCCCCAGCCTGTTGATCAACGGCTCATCCGGTATTGCTGTGGGTATGGCCACCAACATCCCGCCGCATAATCTAACCGAGGTGATTAATGCCTGTGAGGCATTGATCGACAATCCCGATATCAGCATCGATGGTCTGATGGATTATATTCCAGCGCCAGACCTGCCGACTGCTGCCATGATCAACGGTGTTAAGGGCATTCGAGAGGCCTACCATACCGGGCGCGGACGCATGTATATGCGGGCCAGGGCCGAGGTGCTAACTGACGAATCCAATGGTCGCCAGACCATTCTGGTGCATGAATTGCCCTATCAGGTGAATAAAGCCCGACTGATTGAGCGCATTGCGGAACTGGTTAAGGAAAAGAAAATCGAAGGCATTACCGAAATCCGTGATGAATCCGACAAGGACGGTATGCGCATCGTGATCGAGATCCGTCGTGGTGAAGTCGGTGAGGTGATCCTGAATAACCTGTATATGCAAACCTCCATGCAATGCGTGTTTGGTATCAATATGGTGGCGCTGGTTAATGGTCAGCCCAAACTGTTGAACCTGAAGCAAATCCTGGATGCCTTTATTCGTCATCGCCGGGAGGTGGTCACTCGACGCACCATCTATGATTTACGCAAAGCCAGGGAGAGGGCCCATACCCTGGAAGGTCTGGCCATTGCTCTGGCCAACATCGATGACGTGATCGAACTGATTCGCCGTTCCGCCAATCCAGCGGAAGCCAAGTTGCAACTGGTGCAGCGCATCTGGCAGCCAGGTATGGTGATTGACATGCTGCAAAGGGCCGGTGCCGAGGCATCACGACCGGAAACGCTGGAACAAACATCTGGTTTGCAAGATGATGGTTATCATCTGTCGGAAGCCCAGGCTCAGGCCATTCTTGATTTGAGACTGCATCGCTTAACCGGTCTTGAACAAGATAAAATAATCAATGAATTCAAAGAAATACTGGAACTTGTTAAAGAGCTTTTAGATATACTGGCCAATCCGGATCGACTGCTGGAAGTGATCCGTGATGAGTTGAAAGCGATTCGTGAAGAATTTGGCGATGAACGCCGTACCGAAATTCTGCTCAATCAGCTGGATTTGAGTCTGGAAGACCTGATCACCGAAGAGGATGTGCTGGTCACCTTCTCCCATGAAGGTTATGCCAAGTCACAACCTCTGACCGACTATGCTACCCAGCGTCGAGGTGGACGAGGCAAATCCGCCACTGTCATGAAGAACGAAGACTTCATCGATAAATTATTTATTGCCAATACCCATGACACCTTATTATGTTTCTCCAGTCGAGGTAAGGCCTACTGGATCAAGGTATATGAATTGCCCCAGGCCAGTCGCGGTTCCAGGGGTAAACCGCTGATTAATCTGTTGCCACTGGGCGAGGGTGAACGCATCAACGCGGTGCTGCCCATACGCGAATACGATGAAGCTCATTTTGTATTTATGGCTACCAGTTCCGGTACGGTGAAGAAGACGGCCTTGACCAACTTCTCACGACGCCGATCAGCCGGCATTATTGCCGTTGATTTACGCGGCGACGATACTCTGGTGGATGTAGCTATTACCGACGGCAATAAGGACATCATGCTGTTGTCGTCCTCGGGTAAGGCAACTCGATTCGCTGAAAACGATGTCCGCGCTATGGGTCGAACTGCGGCCGGTGTCAGGGGCATTAAGCTGGCACAGGAACATAAAGTTATCAGTCTCATAATCGTGGATGATGAGGCGTCGATACTGACGGCAACCGCCAACGGTTATGGCAAGCGTACCGCTTCATCGGACTACCCAAGGAAAGGCCGCGGTGGTCAGGGTGTGATTTCAATACAGGGCTCTGAGCGTAATGGTCCCGTAGTGGGCGCGGTACAGGTGAAAGATGGTGATGAAATTATGCTGATCTCGAATGGTGGAACCCTGGTCAGAACCTCGGTGGATGATATCCGAATCATGGCCAGAAATACCCAGGGCGTCACCCTGATTCGACTTGATAAAGACGAAAAGCTGGTGGAAATTGAGCAAGTTGAATGTCTTGAAGGCGATGAAGACATCGATGCTGAAGCCTAAGCCAGGATTTCGAACTAACAATAATAATTTGTTCAAACAGGTGAACATATGAGTCGAGTCTATAACTTCAGTGCAGGCCCTGCGGTATTGCCCGAAGAGGTTCTAATACAGGCGCAGCAAGAAATGCTGGACTGGCAGGGCACAGGTATGTCGGTGATGGAGATGAGTCACCGTGGTAAGGCCTATATGTCCATTGCGGAAAAAGCGGAAGCCGATCTGCGTGAGATCATGGCCATTCCAGGAAACTACAAGGTGTTATTTTTACAGGGGGGTGCCAGCTCGCAGTTTTCAATGGTGCCTGTTAACCTGCTAAACGGCAAACACAAGGCCGACTATGTACTCACCGGACAGTGGTCAAAAAAAGCCATTGCCGAGGCAAAACGTTTTTGTCAGGTGAATGTGGTTGCTTCTTCCGAAGACTCAAATTTTACGACCGTTGCTAATCAATCCGAGTGGACTACCGACCCCGATGCGGCGTATCTTCACTACACGCCGAATGAAACCATCGTCGGTGTCGAATTTCCATTCCTGCCCGAAACGGATGTGCCACTGGTGGCAGATATGTCTTCCACTATTCTGTCTCGTCCCATCGATGTGTCTAAATTTGGTGTGATTTATGCGGGTGCTCAAAAAAATATAGGGCCGGCGGGTATCACGGTGGTGATTGTGCGAGATGATCTCATCGGTCATGCCATGCCCAGTATGCCCATCATGATGGACTACCAGATCCATGCCGATAACGGCTCCATGTACAACACCCCACCCACCTTTGGCTGGTATCTGGCGGGCCTGGTATTTCAGTGGATCAAGGACAAGGGCGGCTT
>JBLYYN010000228.1:0-3716 GCA_048550535.1 Gammaproteobacteria bacterium | reverse complement strand
TACCACTCGCAACCGGTTTGTCCGATCCTGCACTGCAACCTAAGTTTGTGGAGCAGGCCATCAACGCATTGGACCGCAATTTCATCTTCAAACCGTCTTATTACTATGACAGTAGTAAGGGGCGCGAAAACCGGCATGTCATCGGCACTCGCCAGTTTCGTGCTGAGGTGGGCCTGGTCAACAATGGAACCCGCCTGAAAACCGACTTGTGGGGTTATGGTAATTATAAACAGGGCTACACATGGCCAGGGCGCACCTTCGAGGTTACCCGCGGCACCCCCACCCAGGTGACCTGGACCAATAACCTGACCAGACGACGCAGTCGCAGACCGCTACCCCACCTTCTACCGGTGGATACCAATCTGCATTGGGCCTATTCCCTCCCGGATTACGAACAGTACAGTATCGAGAACGACGGGGTTCCCATAGTCCCCCACCTTCACGGTGGTAACACCCAATCCGCCAGTGACGGCCTCCCGGAGGCCTTCTATTCACCAGGGTGGGAAATTACAGGCCCCCAATGGACGAAGAAAAGATACACCTACAGCAACGACCAGGCGGCTACCAGCCTGTGGGCCCATGACCATTGCCTGGGAATCACTCGCCTGAATGTTTACGCCGGTCTGGCGAGCTTCTATATCATCCGCGATGAGATCGACACCGGCAAACGCAATAATCCGCTGGGGCTGCCGGCGGATCCCTATGAACTCGCCTATGTTGTTCAGGACCGCATGTTTACCAGATCCGGTGCGCTGTTCTTCCCGGCCTTCCCAGGCGATCCGTTCTACGATGACTTCATCACCGCTGAGGGCGCAGTGCTGCCTCCCGATCTCTTTCCAGGTGGTGGACCCACCGCCCTGGCGGAATTTTTTGGCGACCACATCACGGTTAACGGTAAGATCTGGCCTAAGGCAGAGGTGGAGCCACGCAACTACCGCATGCGCCTGTTAAACGGCAGTGACTCACGTTTTCTGGTGGTGCGCTTCCGTGCAGCCCCATCCGACGCTACCGATCTGAGCAGTGCGGGAGCACCACTGCCATTCTGGGTCATCGGCAGCGATCAGGGCCTGGGAACCCCCACCTCGGTAGACACTCTGGTGATAAGTCCGGGCGAGCGCTTCGATGTGGTGTTCGATTTCAGTCAGGTGCAACACCTTGGCTCACCGCGCGTGATCATGGAGAACATCGGTGGCGATGCCCCCTTCAACGGCGAGTTCGGTGACCAGCTCCCTCCCGAGGACTTTTTTCCTGATCGTCAAACTGACCGCATTATGGCCTTCGACATGGTCAAGCCGCTGGATCAAAGCGTGCCGGATACGTTCAACCCCGAAGCCATATCCCCTTACGCGGGGATCACCACTCCTGAGGACAAGGTGCGTAAGTTGGCGCTGTTCGAAGGTAAGGATGAATTCGGTCGCCTGCAGCCACTGCTGGGTGTCGCCGAACCGACGCTGGACGTGGAAGGTAATCTGGTCGATGGCTCCATCGCCTGGCATATGCCCACTACCGAAAACCCGGATTTCGGTGCCACCGAAATCTGGGAGATCTACAACGCTACCGGCGACGCTCATCCCGTCCATGTGCACCTGGTGAATTTCCAGATCCTGGGCCGCCAGGAGTACACCGCCGACCTGATCGAACAGCCCGTGCTGCAGCACAACGGCACATACGGGATCGGATTCCGGCTGGAGAACATAGTCCTGGGTGCCGAGGTAGCTACACCGCCGGGTCTGGTGGAGGACGCGCCCAAGGACATGGCCACAGCCCTGCCGGGGACGGTCACCCGCATCAAAATGACCTTCAACCGTAGAGGACGCTATGTCTGGCATTGCCACATTCTGTCCCACGAGGACCATGAGATGATGCGTATATTGCACGTTGGGCCCATAGGCCATTCAGATGATGGAGGTAATAATTAAAGCAGACGATTAAAGGCTACAGGGGGTTTAAAATTTATCCCTCTGTAGCCTTTTACAGAATAGGCTGTCATTTCAATCAGGGTTTAAATTTAAGCTGATCTATCTGGTACAAAGTTCTGGCTTATTCTGTTTTATTTTCCTTGATCCATGCATATGCGGCTTGTTCAGTACGAAAAACCCTGTGCTTGACCAAACCCTCTTCCCGGTAAACTTCATACATTCTCGAGAGGCCAAATTCCAGGCTCTCCGGGGCGACTATTGCCACCTTCGAAGGTAGCAAAAATCTGGATTTAGCGTATTCCGCCAGTTGACGAAGTTCCGCCTCCGTTAAACTGGAACCTACGTTGCTAAAGTCCCACAGCCTCAATTCATTCATATTGTTTTTCGCAGCAACATCATCAATGGCACTGCGGATGTCATTCATACCAGGATGGTGTTTAAAACGAACCGTGGTAACTCCGTCTTTAAATTCAATCAAGTAATTTTTAATCATCAATTTTTCTTGTTAAATAAAAGACCGCATCTTACTTTCTAAAAATCGGTTAAGCATGTACCACCTGACACCACCGTATCTACGGTCATTTCAATCAGAATTTAAACATAAGCTAATCTATCTGGTACAGAGTTCTGGCTTATTCTATTTTATTTCCTTGACCCATACATATGCAACTGATTCAGCATGACAATCATCAATTAATATATTTTCATTTTCCAGCTGAATTTGAAGCCGTCTACATAGATAAAAGATGCAATCCTGATCAGGTACAAATCAATCGATCCTTCCTCAATTTTTTATATTTATTAACTAAACTGGTAGCGGCATCACTCGTGTCCAAAACACATTAAAGAAATCGCCTTGAAAGTGTTGAAGCCTCCAGGTTTGACGCAGGACGATGTTCATGGATTTATGCAGTCGAGTGGGCAAAACCAATACCAAGAACAACTCCAGTCTTTTAAAAACAGCACACCCTGGTAATTACACCAATAAACCAGAAAACACACACCAGTACCCACCCCCACCCCTTTATGCTAAATTAGACCACCATCAAGGACAGCAATACTGGAGCCTGTATGGCACAAAACACATTCTACTGGTACGACTACGAAACCTTTGGCACCGATCCACGTCGCGATCGCATTTCACAGTTCGCAGGTATCCGCACCGATGAAGATCTCAACATCATCGGTAAACCTCTGAATATATACTGCAAGGCCGCCGATGATATGTTGCCACAGCCTGAAGCCTGTCTGATTACAGGCATCACTCCGCAGAAAACCATTGCCGATGGCCTGATCGAAGCCGAATTCATGGCGGCTATAAATCAGGAATTTTCAACAGCCAATACCTGTGTGGTGGGTTATAACAATATTCGTTTCGATGATGAATTTACCCGCTACACCCTGTTTCGTAATTTTTTCGATGCCTATGCCCGAGAATGGCAAAACGGTAATTCGCGTTGGGATATTATCGACCTGGTTCGGGTGACCCGTGCATTACGCCCACAGGGTATCGAATGGCCAGTGGACGACGAAGGCAGGGCCAGCAATCGACTGGAACTGATTACCCGGGCCAATGGTATCAGCCATGAAGCGGCCCATGATGCTATGTCTGATGTATATGCCACTATTGCAGTAGCTAAACTGATCAAGGAAAAGCAGCCACGGCTGTATGACTACATTCTAAACAACAAGCAGAAACATAAACTGGCGCAGATGCTCAATACCATCAAGCCACAGCCGGTGTTGCATAGCTCAGGGATGTATTCCAGTGATATCTGCAATACTGCGATGATCTAC
>JBLYYN010000227.1:0-15148 GCA_048550535.1 Gammaproteobacteria bacterium | reverse complement strand
TATTACCGTGGCCTGGTTATCGGGAAAATTAAAAGGTAAAAAGCGCCAGCAAATGCTGGATATGGTCAGCGCTGGTGAAGCCATGATGGTGGTGGGTACCCATGCCCTGTTTCAGGACGATGTAAAATTTCAGCGACTGGCACTGGCGGTGATTGATGAGCAGCATCGCTTCGGAGTGCATCAGCGTTTGGCGCTAAGGGACAAAGGTGCGAAAGGACTGGTCGTTCATCAGCTGATCATGACCGCTACACCTATACCTAGAAGTTTGGCGATGACGGCTTATGCCGATCTTGATTATTCAGTGATCGACGAACTGCCACCGGGGCGGATAGCGGTAACCACGGTCGCTATTGGCGAAGAGCGTCGAGAAGAAGTGATACAGCGTGTAAAGCAGAGTTGCACAGAGGGCCGGCAGGCTTACTGGGTCTGTACCCTAATAGAAGAATCTGATGTTCTGCAATGTCAGGCCGCTGAAGATACTACAGTCATGCTGGCCAGCCAGTTGCCGGATTTAACTATCGGCCTGGTACACGGACGGATGAAGGCCGCAGATAAAGAACGGGTTATGCAGCAATTCAAGCAGGGGGATATAGACCTGCTGGTGGCGACTACGGTGATCGAAGTGGGTGTTGATGTGCCCAATGCCTCACTGATGATCATTGAGAATGCGGAACGTCTGGGTTTGTCACAGCTGCATCAGTTGAGGGGACGTGTAGGTCGTGGCAGTACCGCCAGTCATTGTGTTCTGATGTACCGGAATCCATTGTCACAACTGGCGAAAGCGCGTTTATCCATTATGCGAAAAACCAATAGTGGATTTGAGATTGCGCAGAAAGACCTGGAAATCAGGGGGCCTGGGGAAGTGTTGGGGACCCGGCAAACCGGTATTATTCAGATGCGTATTGCTGATGTGGTGCGTGATGAATACCTGCTGGATGATGTGAAGCAAATGGCGCAGAAACTTATGCTGCAACAGCCTGCATCCATCCCGTCCATTATTCGACGTTGGTTAGGTCAGCAACAGGCGTATGGCAGTATCGGCTAGGTATTTATTGTGCAAAACAGGGTGGGAACTGGCTAATTAACACAATCTAAACTATTTATTATGGATATCCGAATAATAAATACCTCTAATGATGTTTAATTCCCTGTTTGCTACTAAAAATAACTCGGTCAGCAATAACCAGCGAAAAGTTTCTCAGGAACAGGTCAGGCTGGTGGTTGAGAGTGCAAGCTTCAGTAATATTATGAGCCTGTTGCTGGCATTCATACTGACAACTGCATTATGGCAGGATAAATCCCAGATATTTCTTCTGGCATGGCTGGTGTTCATGTCGGTGGTGGCCCTGATACGGTTGATTACTGCCCGGATCATCAATGACCGTTCGCGAGATCAGGATGAACGAACAAGGCTTAGCCACTGGTTTTTAGTCTCAGTACTGTTTTCTGCTGCAGGCTGGGGAGTGGTCAGTTTTTTTCTATTTCCTGAAAACCCTGCTCATCAGTTGATGTTGGGGGTCATGATCAGTGGGCTGGTCGCTGGTGGGGTTCCGGTATTAGCGCCGATAGTGGCATTGTTCTATGGCTATGCCCTGTTATTACTGGTGCCCCTCGGAATCAGGCTGGCTTCTATTGGCGGTGACTATGCTACCCTTGCCATACTCACCTTTATCTTTTTTATTCTCATGGCCGTTTCCGGCTATCGAGTGAATCGATCTATTTTATCCACCCTGGAATTACGTTTTCATAATGAATCTCTGGTGCGCTTTTTAACCGATGCGCGTAATGAAAGTGAAGACCTGAATGAGGAACTGGCTGTCGAAATCGAACAGCGTAAAAATATCGAAAGCGAATTGAAGAAAGCCAAAGAAGTGGCAGAAACAGCCAACAGAACCAAGAGTGAATTCCTGGCTAACATGAGTCATGAAATCCGCACCCCGATGAACGGTATTCTGGGGACCTTACAAATGCTACAGGATTCCTGGCTGGATAATAGTCAACGTGAGCTGGTATCCATCGCCTATCACTCCGGTGAGTCTCTGCTGAGTCTGTTAAATGACATTCTGGACTTTTCAAAAATAGAGGCCGGTAAACTTGAGCTGGAATACATACCCTTTGAATTGAGACAGTTGATTGAAGATTTGCTGGTATTACATGAAAAAAGAACGGATGAGCGAAGTTTAAAGTTACTTAGTGATATAGACCCAAAATTGCCCGCGGTTATCAAAGGTGATCCAGTTCGAGTGCGTCAAATATTGACCAATCTTTTGACCAACTCCATCAAATTTACCGAGCAGGGAGAAGTAAAAGTTAAGGTGAGGGTACTGGAGCAGGACCATGGTCGTGTCCGTTTAAGAATGGAAGTTACAGATTCAGGTATAGGCATACCCGCGGAAACTCAGCGTAAACTTTTCAAATCATTCACTCAGGCGGATGGCTCAACCACCCGTAAGTACGGGGGTACCGGGTTGGGACTGGCTATAGTCAGGCAATTGGTGACCATGATGCACGGTCAGCTAGGTGTGGATAGTGAGCCAGGTATGGGTTCCTGTTTCTGGATTGAAGTAGGATTTGAAATCCTGGAACAATCACAGGTGGTCACCCAACGCCCAGAGCAGATCAGTAGCATTGCCAATGTGACAGGCAAGGTGTTACTGGTGGAAGATAATCCGGTTAATCAGGAAGTGGCGAAGAAAATGCTCGAGAAAATTGGACTGGAATACGAGCTGGCGGCGAACGGTCAGGAAGCTATAGAAATGCTAGAAACTAATGATAATTATAATCTGGTGTTAATGGACTGCCAGATGCCTGTGAAAGACGGCTATGAAGCGACTGGAGAAATCCGCGCTATGGAATTGGAAAATAAAATACGCCATATACCGGTGATCGCCATGACTGCAAATGCCATGGAAGGTGATCGTGAGAAATGCCTGAATGCGGGCATGGATGATTACCTGCCCAAGCCGGTGAAAATGACGGAAATGAAAAAAGTTATAGGGCGCTGGATAAACTGATTTTGTATCACCAAAGATTATTCATTTCATAGATCATTCGCTGTATCATGTCGAATTGTATTTCCCAAAATTTCTGTTATTTCGAAACACTCGGGTTAGAAGGCTTTTTTATACATGTCAGGCTGTCGTTCACGTCTCCGCTGGAATAATAAAAAACAACTGATTACTGCAGATATACCGGCAGAGGTCGCATCCTGGTTATTCGATCCTGAGTCTCTGACGGCTCGTTTGATTGCTAACTGTAACGGTCGGTTTCGCGTCAAACTACTATCTGTAAAGAGATGCACGCCAACACCGGATGAAATTCAGGCTCTTAAGCTGCGTTATCGAAGCCACGCCATAATCCGGCAGGTATTACTGTTATGTGATGACACTCCCTGGGTGTATGCAAGAACCGTTATTCCTATGACTAGTTTGCGCGGCGCCTTACAGGGCCTGGTCAAGTTAGGTACCAAGCCACTGGGCGCTGTATTGTTTGCCGATAAGACTATGCAGCGTAGCGAAATAGAAGTCACGTTGGTCAATCATCAGCATCCCTGCTATAGCTGGACTGGCTTGAAGGCTAAACGTGATATATGGGGGCGTCGTTCAGTGTTTCGACTCAACTCAAAACCGCTGCTGGTGAGTGAGTTTTTTTTGCCGGATCTTTTTAACTAGTTGCCTGTTCATTTTGCTGGAGTTGGTCTGGTTTGAGTCTCTTCTTCAGTTTTTGGGGTTTCCGGTAACAAATTTAATTGTGTCACCCTGGTAATAATCACCTGCTGTTGCGGCACATCTGAAGGAAAGAATGCAGCGGGGCCAGTGCTAATGTTCTGGATTCGGTCTACCACATCCATTCCCTCAATCACCTTGCCAAATACAGTATAACCCCAGCCTCGAGTGGATTTATTTTTGTAGTTGAGGAAGTCATTGTCCACCGTATTAATAAAAAACTGCGATGTGGCGGAATGAGGATCATTGGTGCGAGCCATGGCAATAGTGCCACGGTCATTCTTCAGGCCATTGAAAGCTTCATTGGTGATTGGGGTCTGAGTGCTTTTTCGAGTGTAATCCGTGGTAAATCCACCACCCTGGATCATGAAATTTTTGATGACCCGATGAAAAATGGTGCCATTATAAAATTCCTCGTGGGTATAACGCAGGAAATTGGCAACTGAGACAGGAGCTTTATCAGGATCGAGTTCAATTTTAATGATACCCATATTAGTTTCGATTTGAAACTGCGGCCTGTCGGCAGCCTGTAATGAGCCAGCAGTTATCATAAATAAAACAGCTGTAATAAATGATTTCATGGTGTTCCCTAGTTTTTAATGCTAATTATTTTCATGAACAGATCAACCAGTTCATTTACCAGTTGATCAATGTGTGTGTCTTGAAAGCGATCATTGGCCTGCATACATTTCAGCAACAGCAATTCGCGTATCATTCCCTGGTACATGAGACCGGCTGCACGCACATTGATGTTTTCTATTTTGTCATTGGCCTGTAATTCGGACAGGTTGTATTCTATATAATCAGTGAAACTCTTCCAGCGATTGAGAAAAAAATCCTGGCTGGCCTGGCTGCCTTCCAGTTGGCTGTGCATTTCCATTTTTAATAAATCCGGATCATTCACAATACTATTGACGAATACCCGTGTCATACCACGCAGCACTTTTTCAAAACTGATGTCATCTTCGACCACAGTTTCAACGTAGCTTTCACGGGTACAGGAAAATTCCTGCAATACCGCCTGGTATAAATCTTCTTTGGAAGCGAAATGACGATAAAGTATCGCTGGACTGACACCAACTTCTGTTACGATTTCATCGATGGATACTCCATGGAAGCCTTTTGTCGCGAACAGCCGCTTAGCAACTTCGATTATGGTTGCGCGTCTTTGTTCTGCTGACAGGCGTTTAGCCATAAAGGAGGACCGGGAGGGGGGCAATAACAGGTGCCTGGAACAGGCACCTGTTAGAAAAATCGATTAAGATTTTTTGATCATGAATTCGAATGCACCATCAGCTTCAGTGCTAGACAGCAATTCATTACCAGTCTGTTTGCAGAAGGCTTCGAAATCTTTTACTGAGCCTGGGTCAGTAGCAACAATTTTTAATACCTGACCACCTTCAAGTTGTGCAATGGCTTTCTTGGCACGCAGGATGGGTAGAGGGCAGTTCAGACCTTTAGCGTCTAATTCGGCGTCAAAACTCATGGAGCATTCTCCTAATTTATGGTGTGCGATTAAAGGGTAGTTCATGTTAGTAATCGTTTACTTACAGTACGTATATAAGCATGTTCTGTCAATAAAATAAACCAAATATATTATAGTTTATTGTGATATTCTAATTTAGTTGTTTTTATAAGTCATTGTAATTTGTGGTTATTTGTTTGTGACGGAAATTGAAAAAAATACCTGCCCCTGTGATAGCGGCCACCCGGAGGCTAGCTGTTGTGGTCCTGTCATCGAGGGATTACAGTCTGCAGCCAGTGCTGAGGCCCTCATGCGTTCGCGATATACGGCCTATGTGAGAGGGGATAGAGAGTATTTGCTGAAAACCTGGCATCCGAAACACCGGCCAGCAGAACTAACTCTGGAAGATACAGGGCTTCACTGGACAGGGTTGCAAGTTTTGCAGACCGAGGCGGGACAGCCCGGTGATACTCAGGGAGTGGTGGAGTTTATTGCACGATATGAGCGAGCCGGAAACAGGGGAATGGTGCAGGAACGCAGTCGATTCCTGTATGTGCAGGGGCACTGGCTGTACCTGGATGGAGACCTTAAGTCAACGGAGAAACCAGGACGTAATTCATCCTGCCCCTGTGGCAGCAGAAAAAAATATAAACGCTGTTGTGGACGATCGTGAATATAAAAATCATGAGTCCACAAATGGTCTCTCTTACGCATGACCTACATGGAAGTGGGAAATGCAGATAATGCACGACTGCATGGATTTATGCCCTGTGGGTATGCAGGAGCTAGAACGACTCTGGAGACAAAGTCGAGGAGCATTTATCTGCCCTTGCGCTATGCGACATTAGTGCATCCATGCACGTCAACGCGAATAAACGCTAATGTTTTGTTTGTGCGCCTGGAGGCGCACGACACAAAATTATTTCTGCCTTTATTTGCGGACACCTCATTTATTTTGCTTGTCAGCTGGATAGTAAATATCACCCTGTTCATCGATCTCCAGTTGGATACTGTCCAGATGGTCACCGTAACAGGGGCCGCTCACGCATTGGCCGGATTCGATCATAAACAGTGCGCCGTGCATTGAACACTGGATCAAGGCTTTATCCTGGTCTAGAAATTCGTCCGGCTGCCATTCCAGGTTGACGCCGGCATGGGGGCATTTGTTTTTGTAAGCATAGATCTGGTCGTCTTTTTTTATCAGAAACAACAGTTCATCATCGTCATCCCGTTCAAGCTCAAAGCCTCTGGATCCGGGATCATCCAGTTCATTTATGTGGCAAAGTTTCTGTCTCATTGTTCTACCAATTGTTCAAACCCATATTGGCCACATTTTTTGCCGGCCAGCCGGCAGGCCGTTTGCAGCGCCTCGGATAGATTCTGCTGTTCAAGCAAACCGTGGATTATACCGGCATTGAAGCTGTCACCGGCGCCAATGGTGTCAATTATTTTGTGTGGTTTGAAGGCTGGGCTGTGTAAAACAGGTGAACCCTTGAGCCCCCAGGCACCCTGTTCGCCCCAACTACAGATCAAAATTTTATCGGCCAGGCCTTGGGCTATGTTGATGAGAAATGATTCTGGGTGATCAAAGCCATTATGCCTGGCATAGGGTTTTGAGAACAGAATGACATCGGCCAGTGGAAATAAATTTTGTAGACCAGGTCGATTTTTTTCAGCTTCCAGTGAAATGGGTTTATTGAAGCCTGTGACATGCTGCATCATTAAAGCCGTATGTTCGATATTGCGGCCTTCAAAGTGAAACCAGTCAAAACCGCTGAGATCCAGTGACTGAAACTGTTCAAATGTGAGTTCAGCTAAATCACGGTAATGCACAATAGTGCGCGAGCCATTGCTCTGGTTCAGGCTTATGTAGGAGGTAGGTGTAGCACCCGGGATCATCAGAGATGGATGGAATTTTATATCCCGTTTGCGAAGATCATTGAGGATAAACTGGCCGGAGCTATCATCAGCCAATGTACAGGCCAGTGTGCATGAATGTAGATACTGACTGAGGATGGCTGCGGTGTTAGCGGCATTGCCGCCACGTCGAGAGTCCTGGGTCAGGGCACGGACCTCGTCATCTTCATTCGGATAGTGTGTAACATGGTTGATGATGTCGAGGGTCGCTATGCCTGTAAGTAGTATTTTGGCCATGGTATCCGGAGTCAGTTTTGCTGGCGGAAGTATGTCATAATCGGAGGCTAAATACAGACAGGTAAATGATTATTGCATGCTTGAAAACAATGTTATTTTGATTCTGTTAGGCTCATCCGCCGTTCTTGTGCTGCTGGTGCTGTGGCTGCTGTTCCAGATGAAGCAGCTGAAAGCCGATTTTCAGAACCAGTCCTTATTGCAGTCCCAGTTACTGAATTCGCTAAAAGACGATTCTTTTAATAGTCGTGAAAAGCAGTTCTCGCAACTGGCGGGTATGCAACAGATGATCGAGCGACGATTGGGTGAAATGGCGGAGCAACAGGGTGAACGTTTTTCACGATTTAGCGAAGCCATTGTGAATACTCTGCATCAGCATCGTCAGGGCTTTGAACAACGGCAACTGGAAACCTTGAAAATTCAACAGGAAAACCTGACCCAGGGAATGAATGCGGTTCGCCAGCAGGTCACTGAAGCTTTAGGGCGTTATGGCGAGGAACTGGGTAAAAAAGTTGAAGCCCTGACCGGAACTACGGATTTACGCCTGAAAGAAATCACTGGCCAGGTGGAAAAACGCCTGAACGAGGGCTTTGAAAAAACCACCGCAACCTTTGCCGATGTAGTGAAACGACTGGCCTTGATCGATGAGGCACAAAAGAAAATTACGGAACTTTCCGGTAATGTGGTCAGTCTTCAGGAAGTGCTGGCAGATAAACGTTCAAGAGGTGCCTTTGGGGAGGTGCAGCTGGCAGCACTGGTACGTAATGTGATGCCGGAAAACAGCTTCGAATTCCAGTACACGTTGCCAAACAAAACCCGGGTGGACTGTATGCTATTTTTACCTGAGCCAACCGGCAACATTGCTATTGATTCCAAGTTTCCCCTGGAAGGTTTCAGGAAAATCACCGATATCCAGCTTCCGGAATCCGAACGATTGCTGGCCGAGCGTCAGTTTAAACAGGACATTAAAAAACATGTTAAGGATATTTCCGAAAAGTACATTATCCCGGGCACCACATCTGATGGTGCGGTGATGTTCATTCCTGCTGAAGCGGTATTTGCGGAAATTCATGCACATCATTACGAACTGGTGGAAGAAGCACAAAGAGCCAAGGTATGGATGGTGTCACCCACCACTTTGATGGCTGTATTGACTACGGCGCGAGCGGTGCTGAAAGATTCCGCTACCCGCAAGCAGGTGCATATTATTAAGGACCATCTGGTGGCACTGTCGAGAGACTTTGATCGATTTCAGCTGCGCATGAACAACCTGTCGAAACACATTGCTCAGGCTAACAAGGATGTAGAAGACGTAAACACCTCCGCGCGTAAAATCAGCAGTCGATTTGAAAAAATTGAAAAAGTAGAAATGCTTCAGGAAACCCCGGTGGAACTGATCGGGCAGGACGATAAAACGGACTAAGCTCTTTCATGGTATCGAATAACAAACGATTACAATTCCGGCTCGTCGCTGCAGTGCTGCTATTGGGCATTGCAATCACCATTCTGTTGCTGGCATTCAAACCCAGTGCCCAGCGAGTAGCGGTTGATTATAAGCCGCCACAGGTAGACATTTTACTGGCCGTGGCACAGGATATTCATATACCGGTGCACTCTCAGGGCAATGTACAGGCTAAAACCCAGATTAAAATTGCCGCCGAGGTCACGGGTAAAATTGACTGGGTGTCCGACACGCTGATCGATAATGGTTATTTTGACAAGGCTGAGAGGCTGTTAGCCATTGATGATACTGAATATAAGTTGCTGATCACCAAGGCTGAAGCCCAGGTTGCCGCGGGCCGACAATTACTGGCTCGGAGCGAAGCCGAAGCTGATCAGGCTCGTAAAGATCTGCAGCGATTGGGACGAAAAACGGCTGACAGCACGGAGTACGCATTACGCATTCCACATTTAAAAGAAGCCAGGGCCAATTTGAAAGCGGCTGAGGCTGATCTCTCGATTGCCAGGCTGCAGCAGCAACGTACGGAAATACTCGCGCCGTTTGCAGGACGTCTGATAAAAAAATATGTTGATGTGGGACAGTTTGTCGCACCCGGTAATCCTTTGCTGGATATATATTCCACTGAAGCTGCTGAAACCCGCATACCGCTCACCCAGAATCAGTTGTCCCTGCTTCGTTTACCAGATAACCGTTCGGCAGAGAATGCTGTTGAATCAGCCAGCCAGGTTTTAGTGTCGGCGTATTTTGCAGGCGAAAACTGGCGCTGGACTGGCCAGCTGGTGCGCACCGAAGGTGTTATCGATGAACGAAATCGGATGGTGTATGCCGTAGTACAGATCGATCAGCCCAACCAGGCCGATCCTGAGCAGCCCGGACGCCCAGCCCTGACCAGTGGTCAGTTCGTTAAAGTCACTATTCAGGGAAGGCCACAGCAACGAGTGTATGTCCTGCCTCGGTCCGCGCTGCGTTATGGTCGTGAACTTTGGCTGGTCGATAACGACAACCGGTTGCAAAAACGCCAGGTCGGAGTGCTGCATAAGGAAAAGATGCATGTTTATATAGATTCAGGTTTGACGCCCGGTGAACGGGTGATTACCAGTTCACTGGATATCGCCATAGATAACATGAGGCTGGAGCCTCAATTGCAGGCAAGCTCTGGTGTCTCAGAGGCTGTTCAATGAACCGAATGATCGCCTGGTTTGCTGAAAACCGGGTGGCAGCCAATCTGATGATGCTGATGATAGTCGTTGCCGGTCTGCTGTCTATACCCGACACCCGTAAAGAACTGATCCCTAATATTTCACTGGATATGGTCAGTATTACCGTACCCTATCCCGGTGCCAGCCCCGAAGAGGTGGAACGTTCAGTCTGCATTCGGATAGAAGAGAATATTTTCGATATTGAAGGCATTCGTAAACTGACTAGCCGAGCTGGGGAAGATGCCTGCGTCACCGTGGCGGATATTGATAATAATTATGCCACTCGTGAAGTCATGGATGATATTAAATCACGCATCGATACCATCACCACCTTCCCGAAAAACACCGAACAACCGTTAGTGAAGGAGATCAGTATTCGCAGTACGGTGGCCAGTGTGGTGGTGTCTGGCAAGGTTGATGAAGTGACTTTAAAGCATCTGGCAGAACAGGTTCGGGATGAACTGACTGCTTTACCCTCCATGACCCAGGTTGAGCTGGTGAATGCACGACCCTATGAAATTTCTATTGAATTATCGGAATTCAGCTTGAAGGAATTCGGCCTGAGTTTCGATGAAGTGGCGCGTACGGTGAATCAGGTCTCGCTGGATTTACCCGGGGGCTTACTGAAAACCGACAGTGGGGATGTGGTGTTGCGCACCCTGGGCCAGTCATACTGGGGTGAGCAATATGAAAATATAATGGTACGAGCCAATGCTGATGGCAGTCGGGTGCTGGTGTCCGATGTGGCTCGTGTGGTGGATGGATTTCAGGATGCCGAATTCAGCGGAGAATTTAATGGAGAACCGGGTATTTTAATTACTGTGTACCGGGTAGGTGAGCAAAATATACTGGATATATCTGATGATATCCGCCATTACATAGAGAATAAGCGCAGCCAGTTACCGGACACCATAAGCGTTAACATCTGGCAGGACAAATCCAGTTATTTTAAAAGCCGTATGCAATTGTTGTCCCGAAATGCTGCCACCGGCTTGCTGCTGGTGTTTATCATACTGGTTATGTTTCTGCGTTTACGACTGGCTTTCTGGGTCAGCCTGGGGATTCCCATCTCCTTTATGGGGGCCTTCTGGTTGCTGCCTCAGTTCGATGGGTCCATAAACATGATTTCCATGTTTGGTTTTATTCTGGTACTGGGTATTGTGGTGGATGACGCCATAGTGGTCGGAGAAAATGTGCATGCACGCCATAGATCCGGTGACCTTGGTTTATCGGGGGCTATTTTAGGTGCCCAGGAAGTGGCAAAACCGGTGGTATTTGCAGTACTAACCAGTGTTGTAGCCTTTATGCCCATCCTGTTTCTGCCAGGCCCTGAAGGCCGGTTATGGGGGGTCATCCCCCTGGTGGTGATTATTACCCTGTTATTTTCTCTGGTGGAATGTTTGTTTGTGCTGCCGGCTCATTTATCCAGGATCGATACCGAACCCGATATGAGCAAGGCTTTTACTCGCTTTCAGCAACGATTTTCCGATCGTGTGGAGCATTTTATTCACCATGTGTACCGACCCTTTCTGGCCAGGGTGTTGCGCTGGCGTTATGTGACCCTGGCCTGTTTTGTATCGGCATTTCTGGTGTTTGCTGCGGTGGTGGCAGGCGGCTGGTTGCACTTGTTGTTCTTTCCCAAGGTGGAAGGTGATATAGCCATTGCCAGTATCAGTTTTCCCCAGGGAACAGCGGTGGAAACCACCGAGGCCGGTATTGAGCGACTGGAACAGGCAGCACTGGATTTGCGCACATCTTTGAGGCTTAGCAGTGGTAAAGAGCAGATCCAGAACCTGATAGCCATTATTGGTGTACAGTCGATGAGTCGCACCGGCAAGGAAGGCGCTCATGTCGGTGAAATCGCCCTGGAGCTGGCACCGGCTGAACAACGTAGTCTGAGCAGTGCAGAAATCATTAAACGCTGGCGCGATCTGGCCGGAGATATTCCAGGCGTGACCCAGCTTACATTCCAGGCCACATTGAGGGACTCCGGTCCTGGTATAAGTCTCGAGCTGACCGGTGCCGATATTAATCGCCTGTCTAAGGCTGCGGATGACCTGAAGGCCCGGTTACAGGAATACCCCGGCCTTTATGATGTACAGGATTCGTTTGAGACCGGCAAGCGGGAAGTCCAGCTCAGGTTGAAGCCGGAGGCCGAGAATCTCGGTTTAAATACACAGTTACTGGCACGGCAGGTGAGGCAGGCGTTTTATGGAGAAGAGATCCAGCGCATTCAGCGCGGGCGTGATGATGTGCGGGTGTTTGTGCGCTATCCAGAAGCGGAGCGTAAATCCCTGTATTTCCTGGAGACCATGTTTATTCGCCTTGAGAATGGCATCGAATTACCATTGAGTGAAGTGGCCGATGTTAATTATGGATTTGGACCGTCGGAAATTAAACGTATTGACCGTAAACGAGTGATTGAAGTCAGTGCTCGGGTGGATGAAGACAAGGCTGTACCCGGGCAGGTGATGGCGGATCTGAAACAGGGTTACCTCGAGTCACTGCATCGTTTTTATCCCGGCGTCAGCTGGAGCAAGTCCGGCTCGCAAAAAGATCAGGATGAGTTGTTAGACGCCATGTACCACGGCTTTTTTCTGGCTCTGTTGGGTATATATATTCTCATGGCCATCCCATTTCGTTCTTATACTCAGCCCTTAATGGTGATGTCGGCCATACCCTTTGGCTTGATCGGGGCTGTTATCGGACACTTGATAATGGGACTGGATATCAGTTTGCTGTCGCTTAGCGGTATGATTGCAGTAGCCGGAGTGGTGGTGAACGATAATCTGGTACTGGTGGATTACATCAATCGCAACTGCAATGCTGGTAAACCACTGGCCAGGGCCATCCGTGATGCCGGGGTAGCTAGATTCCGACCGATTATTCTTACTTCCATCACAACCTTTGCGGGTTTAACGCCATTGATGCTGGAGCGAAGTGTACAGGCCCAGTTCCTGATTCCAATGGCAGTGTCACTGGCTTTTGGGGTCATGTTTGCCACCGTTGTAAGCTTGTTACTGGTTCCGGCCAGCTACTATATCCTGGAAGATATGAAAAGATCAGTTCGTCTGAAAAAGTGAAAAAATCCTATCCTCAGCCATATATATCAATATTTATGACTATACTTATTAACAGAATAAAGGCTTAGTGCACAGCTGTCTGTATTAATGTCTATACTTTAAGCTCAAAATAAATCTCATTTCGTTTTTATTAGTTGTAGAAGTAAGGATTGGTATATGTCTGATTCAGATAATCAACAGCTTGACTACGAAGAACGCCGCTCAGATCCACGTATTGAAGTTACGACGGACTTAATGGTTAAAATCGTATTTTCTTCGGCATCACCGGGTCTGTTGGGTAAAAACCTGGACAGTAAAACCGTGGATATTTCCGCATCAGGTTTACGTATTGCTCTGGATCGACCCATAGAAATCGATAGTGTACTGGATGTGTGGGTTACCATGAAAAAACAGAATAAAAAATATTTCCTGACTGGAAATGTGCGCTGGTGCAGTGAAGCCGATCAACCCGGTCTCTACCATGCCGGTCTGGTGTTGCGAGAGCGCACCGATACCATTACCGACTTGCGCAACTGGCGTAAATCATTTAAGGGCTAGGGATACTTCAGGTTTATCTTGCATACCCTCAATTATGGCTGAATGTGCGTTTTGCAAAATGAGCCGGGAATTCCTCATTGCCGCCATGCTGGTGGCCGTGATTTACTTTATATTCTGGGGATGAGTCTTTTCTGAGTAGAGACTGGCTATTGTAATAAAGCCCTCATCATCCTCGACTCGTCGATGCTTCCCACTCCGGCAGTCAGAAATCAGGGCTTCAGTCCTTAATCGATGGCGCCTGTGCTGGATTTTTCGTCTAGGCTGGTTGGCCAGGCGTCGTTCTGGTCCAGAATAGTACCTGACTTTTACATCACGGGTGGAGGAGAGTGCCATTGCGCAACCCTTTTCTAGCCTTTGTCAGGTATTAATAGAAGTGGAGCAGAAATAAGTCAATGAGACCGTAGCTGATTGTCTGCCACGGCTCAAAATCAGGAAATAAGTTGTCATTTGTCAAATACACATGTGAATTGTATGGGTTATAAAGGTATATGAAATAAACAGGTATGGCCTATGGATCAATTAGCAAACTCTGACCCACACTCAAGAAAGCGCTTGCCTCCCAAGGAAGTTGGCTGTTGCCAATGCGGTCTGTATGGTATGTGCCAGGTCGCCGGCCTGGAGAATATTGACAAAAATAAGATTGACAGCCTGGTGCAGCGTAGAAAGCTTATTGATAATGGCGCAGACCTGATCCAGGCGGGAGAAGAATTCAATAAAATCTTCGCGGTCAAGTCCGGCATGTTCAAAGCGGTAACCGAATTTGAAGATGGTCGAAGCCAGGTGGTCGATTTTTTCCTGCCAGGTGAGCTGATTGGGCTGGATGCTATCCATGATAGAGTGCATTTGTATAAAATCACCGCCCTGGAAGACAGCAGTGTCTGTGAACTGGATTTTTATGCCATGCTAGAAATGGAAAACGATTATGGCCGATTTCAGCAGAAGCTGCTGGATGCCCTGGTGGCAAAAGCTCGACAAAGTCAGTTTCAGCCATTGCTGATGGGGGCGCAAAGTGCCGAGCAGAGGCTTGCGGTTTTTCTGGTGGGTATTTCCAGTCGTTTTCATGCCAGGGGTCTTTCTGGTGAGGAATATCGATTGTCCATGCGGCGTATGGATATTGCCGATTATCTGGGGCTGGCGCTGGAAACGGTGGGTCGCGTATTCAAGCGTTTCGAACAGAAAGGATTGCTGGCCTGTCGGGGCCGTGACACGCAGATCGGCGATTTTCAGGGCCTGATGGAAATTGCGGGACTGATGGGCTCAACATCGATCAGTCAATAACAGTATTTGCTAAAAATTTAATATGTAAATCAATCATTTAGTGATTCTCTTCGTTTGAGTTTCTATCTCATTTACTGTATTTTCAGAGTGCAGGTCCAGTGATTAATGATAATAACAAAGCTGCGTTACTCACGTTTGAGGCGGCTGTTTACAGATAAAACCTTAGCCATGAAAGAGGCCTCTGTGATATGAAAAACAAACATCCCATCGTGTCTGTGACAGGTGCGTCTGGTGCCGGTACTACGGTC
>JBLYYN010000226.1:0-20621 GCA_048550535.1 Gammaproteobacteria bacterium | reverse complement strand
TATGTGAAACAGGCTTCTGGTTTTGGCTTTAACAAACAGTTTATCTTTAAAGTGGAGCTCCTGTTCATCCCAGCCTTCCGATTTAAACCGGGGACAACAGTGAGTAGGGTTATCACTCATATCGTATTTGGGTAAAGCATTGATTTCCATTGTCTCTCTCCCTATCGAAGAAATCATTATTTACTATATGAATGACACTCGTGAAAGTCATTGATGGGCAACAACTAACCGTAAGTTTTAAGTCAACATTCTTTCACTTACGACTTACGACTTACGACTTACGACTTACAATTTACCAATGACATCAGAATGTTTTTGTTCTAAGCTATCATATGCCTTGCAGGATTCGGCTGCCATATAAAATGGAGATCCTAAAAATGCCTATAAATCATCTAGTTAAATTCGTTTTTCTTTTAGTACTCATATTCTCATCCTGGGCTCAGGCAGCTCCCTCATTCAACCAGATATACGTGTTTGGCGATAGCCTGTCTGATACCGGCAACCTGGCCTCTATCGTTGGGGATTTACCCGCACCGTATTACATGAACCGTATCAGTAATGGACCGATAGCTGTAGAGACACTGGCGGCTAAACTCGGGCTCTCCGCTGAAGCATCGTTGCACCTGGTCGGCCCAGAAATGGGCAGCAATTATGCTGTGGCACGTGCCAATGCCTATGGTAACGATATTTTTGACCTGAACACCCAGCTCATCAGTTTCCAGACCAACCATGGTTTTATGGCCCCTGCCGATGCCCTGTACGTTATGTTTATCGGGGGTAATGATGTTCGCGATGCCCTCTATGTAGCGGATTTTACAGTCGCTAAATTGCAGGTTAAGGCTGCCGCGGCCGAAGTCCAACATGCTATTGAGAGCCTGGCTCAGGCCGGAGCACAATCGTTTTTATTGGTTAATTCACCCAATATTGCTGTGATTCCCGAAACCCGGCTTATGGCCAGCTACACTGATGATCCCAGACTGACCCATCGCGCCCACAAACTCAGTAAACTATATCGGACGCTGATACATGAAATAACCCGGAAGTTAGACCATGACAACAATATCAACATTAGTGAATTCGACCTGTTCAAGTTCTTTAACAAACTGGTGAAAAAAGCCGATAGATACGGCTTTAGTAATAGCACGGATGCCTGTTTCAGTCCGAGTGCCTATCCTGAAACCTTATTTCATCCAGACTGTAATTACGGTATGAGTTTTGATCAGTTTATTTTCTTTGATGAGATTCATCCCACTGCACGCGTGCATGAGCTGGTTGGTGAGGCCCTGTATAAGACGCTGAAGAAGCATGAATACGATGACTGTGACTGTGTACGGGTAAGAATATAAAATGGGAAAAGAATGCGATTACGGGGAGCTTGAATAAAAACATACGACTAAAATTAACCAGCGTCGTTGTATAGCATGTTATGCATATCAACACAAAACAAAGGCAGGTATTTTACAATACCTGCCTTTGTTAATAAAACACATCCAGAATCATACAACCATAACAATACGCATAACCTTCGATGCTATCAGCCGTACGTATGGTTTCCGCCAGCATTTGAATAGGCTGTTCATATTCATCGGTCGACTCGACGATTAAATACAGGTGTGTATCAATATTTAATTCTTCACTAACCCCTAGTAGGGCACCCGTTTCGCTAATGTTTACCAGAACAGCATCTTTATATTTTTCTTCATTAAAGAGCTTGTAAGTGACATGGCAGCCGATGTCGGTACGATTGTAGTATCTTCTATCGGCATTAGTATCAGTATTAGGCAGAGGTTCCATAACTAGGGCTCCATACTATATGTGTATATTGATTTACTTATATAAAACCATGGTCTTCCGTTTGATTATAGTTAATAGTAGTGACTTCACAATCACTCGTTTGGGTGATGTAAAAACATGTCGCCAAACATAGATAAATAATAATATTATTTATTATTACTATTGATTCAGATTCAGTGACTTACATTATTCCGCTTAACACAAAATAAATCAATGCGGCCATAATACCGGAAGCCGGTACGGTTATCACCCAGGCCGCAGCAATTTTAAATAGATGAGACCGTTTAACCAGTTCATGGCGATACAATTTTTTCAGACTCTTGCGCTCTTTGCGAGTCAGTTCGGCCTTGGCTGAATGCTCCTTGAGTTGTTTTAACATGCCAGCCTTATCTTTGATGGAGGCGTGTTTGAATTCCAGTAGAAATGCCTCGATCACAGCTTCATCCTGATCATGGTGATGGGATTTAATGTCAGCGATCATTTTAGAATAACTCGCCTTGAGATATTCACGTAAAAACCCCACACCAAATACTCCGCCCACGGCGATATGGGTGGAACTGACCGGCAGGCCCAGCTGACTGGCAAAAATAACGGTTATAGACGCGGCCATGGCGATACTGAAAGCTCGCATCTGATCCAGTTCGGTGATTTCTGATCCCACCGTTCGAATCAGCTTGGGCCCATATAGCGCAAGACCCAAAGCAATGCCTATGGCCCCCACCATAAGCACCCACAGTGGTATTGTTGCCTGGGTAGCTACACCGCCATGCATAATGGCATCATTGATGGCGGCCAGGGGGCCGACAGCATTGGCCACATCATTAGCGCCATGGGCAAAGCTCAACAGGGCGGCTGAAAAGATCAGGGGAATAGTAAACAGTCGATTCACACCGACCTTGTCGTTACTTATTTTTGCAGAAGCTCTGTTAATCATGGGCCTGATCAACCAATAAATAGCCAGCGCCAGCAGAAAGCCAATTACAGAAGCCGTCATAAAATCCACTTTCCAGATTTTTTTCAGGCCCTTGAGCATGAGATAGGTGCCAAATGCCCAGGCCATTACAGCGACCAGGATGGGCACCATTTTCCTCGCCGACTGGGCCATATCGTGCTTATAAGTGATGGTGCGTTTGATTAGATATAAGAATAACGCCGCAATCAGGCCACCGAGTACCGGGGAAATGACCCAACTTGCCGCAATCTGGCCCATTTTTCCCCAGTTGGCGATATCCAGTCCACCCGCGGCTATACCGGCGCCAAGTACACCACCCACGATGGAATGGGTGGTTGAAACCGGTGCCCCAACCGCAGTGGCAAGATTTAACCAGACAGCTCCAGCCAGTAGTGCCGCCATCATCAGCCAGATAAAAACATCTGGGTCCGTAATCATCGCCGGGTCGATAATGCCCTTCTTGATGGTACTCACCACATCCCCACCCGCAATCAGCGCACCGGAGGCCTCGAATAGGCCTGCGATAATAATCGCACCTGTCAGTGTCAGGGCACTGGAACCGACTGCGGGTCCCACATTATTGGCGACATCGTTGGCACCGATGTTCATCGCCATATAACCGCCAATAATGGCCGCTGCCACCAATAGATTACTGCCACTGACACCACTAACACTTGAAGCCGTAAACAGCATAATACCGACCATGAACAGCAGTGCCAGGCCCAGACGAAGTATTTCAGAGCGCCCATATCGGGCAGCACTCTCTATTTGACTGATATCTTTTAATTCCAAAGAAATTTACCCCTGAAAAAGCGGTGTGGTGCGAACTCTTGCCAATCGGTGATCACACGAGTATCGAGCTGATGCGTACAGCCAGATGGTTATTGCTGGAGACAATCCTTCGACAGGCCATTTAGCTTATTAACCCGTCGCTGAATGATAACGACCGGGGCCAATCATGTACAAACAGTTTGTTGATAAATGACAATAACCGTCAACTAATTACCAACAACATCGAAATGTACTGCTTTTATGTGTCCGCTTTGGAAATCAGCCTGAAATCCATTTACTTCTCTAGTATTTCGGTTTTACTATAGTCTAGATTCTTATGTTAATACACTTTACCCGCCAGACTCGTATAGGCGGCCCCCCCAACACAAAGGAGATTGACTATGGCTACAATTACATTAGAAGGTAATAAAATTAACACCAATGGTGACTTACCTGCGATTAACAGCGCAGCACCGGCCTTTACCCTGGTAGATAAGGAATTAAACAACCTTGGCCTGGATAATTTTTCCGGTAAGAAAAAACTGCTGAATATTGTGCCCAGCCTGGATACAGGTGTATGCGCCACTTCCACCAAGAAGTTTAACGACTTCGCCGCCGGACGTGATGATGTGGTAATGATGGTCATCTCGGCCGATCTGCCATTCGCCATGGGCCGGTTTTGTGGCATTGAAAATATCGACAAAGTGGTACCACTTTCCATGATGCGAGATCGAAATTTTGCCAAAGATTACGGAGTGCTGATTACCGATGGCCCCCTGGCAGGGATTACCGCACGCGCTGTGGTGGTGCTGGATGAAGATAATAAAGTGATTTACCACGAGCTGGTACCTGAGATTGCGCAGGAACCGGATTACGATAAGGCCATAGCCTCATTGTAAAAATAGCTGGGTAAAGGGAATTACCCTATTTGACTATTTCACAGCTGAAAATCAAACATTACACGACTCGATTTATTGAAACCGGGTATGCCAGTATTGACTCATCAGGTGAATAATTGTGGAAACTGATAGACCACTACTATCGCCATAGGGATGAAATAGAAATAAGCATTCATTATAGCCCTGAGCCTGGGGTTCTCATGGCGTAACGCCATAAAGTGGTCAATAATCAACTGGCCTTTTATGCTGATGGTAATGGCAATGGCAATGGCCAGCACAATGAATAATGTGGGTTCAATGGATTCAGCAATATAGGCGTTAATAACAGTTATCGCCATAACAAAGAACCAGATAGTGTTAATTTTTTTAATCTGTAACATTGCCTTATCCTGACTAAAGCCCGCTATTTCAGTACATATAACAGTGGAAAGATAATGATCCATACCAGGTCGATCATATGCCAGTAACTGGCAATGGCTTCCAGTCCGCTATGATCACTGGCTGTGTAACTACCTGTTCTGATCCGCATAATACCCCACAAGAGTGCACCTCCACCCCAGGCCACATGCAGGAAGTGGTTAAAAGTAATGTAATAATATATTGCAAAAAATTCGTTGGTTTTAATATGAATACCCTGGCTGACATTCCACTGATATTCAAAATATTTAATCACCAGATAAAGACTGGCCGCGCCAATAGCACCCCACAACCAGCGCATGGCAGCACCGGGTTTATTGGCCCGTAAGGCGACCATGGCCCGAGCGACAAAATAACTGCTGGATAACAAAGCCAGTGTATTCACCATACCCGCCAGGGTATTTAATCGACCCGGCCCTTCTGCAAACACCTCGGGGTAGTTAACCTTGGCGATGAACAGGAACAGAAACATCATGGCAAACTCTGTGAGTTCAGCCAGAATGCCTACCCACACCGCCGGGTTTCCAGGCACGCCATTGGCTCTGGAAACGCAACTAAATACATCCCCAACTGTCTGGCTTTTCTGCGTAATGATGGCGGATTCATTCATGCTATGAATATAGTGGAGCCTACAGTCGACTTTCCTTGATTAGGATCAGTTCCATAAAAGTCTCTGCTTGGCTAATCATCCTTAACATTGCACTCAATATGCATCTGCTTATTGTAGATAAACTCTACAAGTAAACATTCTAAAATTGACAGTTATCGACAATTTTCAATTACCTTTACAGACATCTAAATTTAATAAAATACATCAATATATAGACAAATAATCCATACACTAGCCCATTCGGGGCATGATATTTCTCCTGCGATCAGCTAAACTTCAATCACTGAGTGATTTTTTCATGGAAGGGTGGTCCCCCCAAATGCCCGCATGGTTTATTTATGCATATTTTTCAAAAGCTTACGGTATTGTCACTGCTATGCTTCATGCCATTCTCCTATGCGAACGCGCACTTTGAGATACTCGTTTTACATTCATACAGTCAGGAATACCCCTGGACCAAAAATCAGCATAATGCATTCATTGCAGAATTAAATTCTGCTGGGCTGGATGATTCCACGATCAACACGGAGTACCTGGATAGCAAACGCAAAACTTTCGATGCTGAATATATATCGTCTTTTCATCGCTACCTGTTAGCTAAATACAATAATTATTCTCCCAATATAATCTATGTTACTGATGATAATGCCCTCACCTTTGCCCTCGAACACTTTAAAACGCTATTTCCACACAGCCCTATCGTGTTTTCTGGTGTCAATAATTATTCTATAAAGGATAGTCTAGATCGAACACGAATAACCGGAGTGTTCGAGAAAAAGGATATTTCCATAAATTTACAATTAATCAGGCATATCGATCCATCCACAAAAGACATACTGGTTGTGGGTGACAACTCCAACACTTATCAAGTTATAGAACAGGAAATTAAACAGCAACTCAGTAAACTCCCAGATACAAATGCCACTTTCATTGCCAGGCACTCCATAGATGATTTGATTGGAGCCATCAGAAACCACTCATCGAAATATTTATTTCTTACCACCCTGGGAGGCATTACCGATTCTGATGGTCATATACTGCCACTGAACAAAACCATATCAGCACTCACCAAAGCCGGCGATTATATAATTTTAAGCATGGAAGATACCTATGTTAGGCAGGGGATTCTAGGTGGATTTGTCACCAGTGCTTCACAACAGGGTAAAGCAGCCGCAGGTCTGGTGATGGATTACTACTCTGGCACTGAGTTTGAGCATCTTGCCTTGATTACCACCAGCCCAAATCAATATTTGTTTAACTTCCCAGTTCTTGAATCCTCCGCATTATCACTTCCAGAATATATTCTAGGTCAGGCATCTGTTATTAACAAACCGCTTTCATTTTATGAACGTTATCGTCCCAATATTCTTGGTTTAATCATTGGCCTGACCATTGTTTTAATAGTATCTCTGTTTGTGTTTCTGGTTTTACTGACTCGTAAAAACAAACAAATCCAGTCGAATTCTATACAGACACAGGAACTGGAACAAATTATATTCGAACGCACTATGCAGCTTTCCGATGAGAAACGAAAATTACTCCAGGCACAGCAAATTGCACATATTGGCAATTATGTATGGGAAGTTAAGAGCAACAAAACCACCTGGTCAGATGAGCTATATAATATTGTTGGGCATACAAGCAGTAATTTTTCCCCTTCCTACGAAACCTATGTTGACTGTATACACCCCGATGATCGTGATCAATTCATTCAACTAACCCAAAAGATACTCAGGGATAAAGATAAATATACTTCTGAGTATAGAATAGTGCGCCCAAATGATGATATTCGATATGTCTATGAACAAGGTGAGGTTAAAACCGACGGCGAAGGCCACCTTACTGGCATGGTGGGCGTCATTCACGATATTACCGAACGCAAAACTTCAGAAGATGAATTTCAGCGCCTGCAACGCGAACTTAACCAGTCACGCAAGATGGAAGCTCTGGGCCAGTTAACCGGGGGTATAGCACACGATTTCAACAATATGCTAGCCATTATTACGGGTTATACGGATTTAATTTTGGACAGCGCCAGCAAGACTCTTGACCCCAAGTTGTTAAACTACCTTAATAACATAAGTCAGGCTGCCTCACGGGCTGGTGACCTGGTTTCCAAGATGATGGTATTTAGCCGTAATGATAAGGGAATCAGCGAGCCCCTGTCTTTTGCTCCATTACTTGAAGAAAGTATCAAGATGCTGCGCTCAGTCATCCCCAGCAGTATCGATATTAAATATGAGTTCAATAGCAAGCTGCCAGACATCATGATGGACCCGATTCAGCTCCATCAAATAATGATGAATCTGTCCATTAATGCCAAAGACGCCATGAATGGCAGTGGTGATTTAAGGATCAATCTTGACTGGAAACATCAGGTCAATAATGAGTGTAATGCCTGCCACAAACATGTTAAGGGTGACTGGATCGATCTCCAGGTATCAGATAACGGTTGCGGTATGACCGTAGATGTAATGGAACGTATTTTTGAACCTTTTTTCACCACCAAAAAAGTGGGCCAGGGCACGGGCATGGGCATGTCGGTACTGAATGCTATTGTCGAAAGTCATGGTGGTCATATACTTATCGATACTAAAATTGGCTCAGGTACAGTATTCCATTTACTATTTCCACCAGCACCAATACCGGAGGATTCTGAAGAAATGGATTTTACCGAGACTGTGCACCTTGAACACTCAGGTAAAGGTCAAAAAATTCTTATAGTGGATGATGAACCTGCCCTCACCGGTTATTTAACTGAGATGCTAAACAGGCACGGATACCAATGCACCGCCTGCAACGACAGTCCCGGGGCATTATCCCAAATAAAAAACAATCCACAGGCCTACGACCTGGTGATTACCGATCAAACCATGCCCCAGCTTTTGGGAACATATATGATTCGTCAGATTTGGAAAATCAATCCCAATATACCGGTTATATTAACCACCGGATACAGTGATACTATTAACCGAGAGCAGGCAGAAACACTGGGTATCCATTATCTGGATAAACCCATCATCAACTCTCAGCTATTGGCCCTGATAGCTGAGCTGTTTAAGCAAACAAACTAGGCTCGAAACTCCAGGTCATCCCCTGTTAAATCATCAAGTTTCTATCCAGTGAACTGGTTAAAATACTAGTCTAGTATTGTCTCAGCAATCATTGCCTGAGCTTATGAATATAAACCTCAAACTGGCCTTCCTCGGCCCCTGCTCCTTATAACATGCTGGAAAAATAGACCTGGAAATTTAAATGCTATTTTTTAATTGCACGACTCGGCCAGAACCGGATAAACCGATAACAATAGCAATGCGGACCCATGATGATACTTATGAGCACAGACGATTTAATATGACACTTTTATTAAACAATGACTAAACATTTTTACTTTTGTTGATTTACTGGTTTGCAGCCTATAAGCTCTGATGATTAATAATAATATCGATTATTCATTGCAAATCCAATGACATCATCACCCATCAACCCTGCTTCCTTACTGACAGAACTCAATCAAATAACTGACCTTATTTCACGTTCAGCTGGGCTGGCAAAACTAGAAACCCTGGCAACTATAGCTACCGAACAGGGCAGTCTCCCCGTACAGGCTGTCATAATGGGTAGCGATGATCCATCAGTCCCAGCCATTGGGTTGTTTGGTGGCGTCCATGGAGTGGAACGAATCGGTTGTGAAGTGGTACTTGCCTATATGCATTCCCTGATTGAAGGACTTTTATGGTCACCCTCACTAAAGGAACAACTGAAGCATATCCGAATTGTTTTCATACCTTTGATTAACCCTGGCGGCATAGTTAATAACAGCCGTTGTAACCCTAACGGTGTTGACTTGATGCGCAATGCACCGATTGATGCTGATAGTCGTGTAGCATTTCTCGTTGGTGGCCATCGCATTAGCCAGCACCTTCCCTGGTTTAGAGGACGCAAACAGGATGCTATGGAAACTGAATCAACAGCGCTATGTGAATTTGTAGAACAACAGCTGTTTAATCGTCCACTCAGTATTAGCCTGGACTGTCATTCAGGTTATGGTCGTAAAGATTATATCTGGTTTCCTTATGCCGGTAGCCGAAAACCATTTCCACATGCAGCGGAAATACAGGTTCTTAAACAGCTATTTGACCGGACCTATCCAAACCATACCTATTACAGGATTGAACCTCAGTCTCGACACTACATCACCCATGGTGACTTATGGGATTACTTATATAAAAAGTCATTAACAAAAACCGGTGTATTTTTACCACTGACACTGGAAATGGGATCCTGGCAATGGGTTAAAAAAAATCCACGGCAGCTGTTTACGTTTCCAAGTCTGTTTAATCCTATGTTACCTCATCGACATCAACGAATCTTGAGAAGACATTTGGTCTTTTTCGAATTCCTGATCAGAGCCGTACATGGATACCAGAACTGGTTACCCGATGGCGATGAACGAGAATCATTCAATCAAATAGCTCTCCAGAAATGGTATACCGATGATGAATAATATTTACTGGGTTTTTCTTCGTGGGCTTAGTCGTGAGCATCAACACTGGGGCAAGTTCCCATCAATATTTAAACAGTATTTTCCTCAAGCCATCATCCTGACTCCTGACCTGCCGGGTAATGGAATCCATCACCAAACAAAATCCCCCACAACTATAGCGGAGATCCTGGAATTTGTGCGGAATGACATACCGATACAGAGCATACAACAACCGGTGAATATACTGGCTCTGTCCATGGGTGCAATGCTTGCTGTTGAATGGATGAAGCGTTACCCGCATGAATGTCATAGCGGAGTGTTAATCAACACCAGCATCAAAGGGATAAATCCTTTCAAACACCGCCTGCGCCCAGAAAACTATGGCAGAATTATTAAAGATATTTTATTGTATAGAAATGTAATGGTAACAGAACAATGTATTTTACAATTGACATCCAACCATAATCATCAACCAACGATTATTGATGACTGGATTAGTTATGCACAAAACCATCCGGTTAGCCGACTCAATATAATCCGTCAGTTGATTGCAGCATCTCAATATATTGCACCTGAACAAAAACCAGAGCAGCCACTATTATTATTACGTAGTCTCCAGGATCACCTGGTAAATGCGCAATCCTCCCAGGCCATATCACAACATTGGGGGGTTCCGCTAATGACTCATCCAGAGGCCGGACATGACCTGCCTCTGGATGACCCGCACTGGGTTTGTAAAAATATAAAAATCTGGCTGGATAAGCAGACAGCTGCTTAAGTTTCTTATTAGCCAGAAGCGAAGCTGCAGTTGTTTAAAAAGGAATATGCAAATGAACGCAATAGAAATCTTAATGAGTAATGGTCATACTGAGCGCAGAAAGGACCTAGGGAATCACTGATTAAGTCAGGTTGTAGTAGACTGAGATAAAAGTGTTTAGATTTTTCACGAAGTGAAGCGGAATAGTTATTCTATTGCAACAGCCTTCGGTAGCGAGCAGGATGAGCATTCATTTGACTACAGCTAAGCCAAAAGCACCAGAAAACCCACCTGCCGCATAAACTAAAACGATATAAGCCATTGTTTTTAATAAGATATTAAATCTATATATAAAATTTATAGATATTTTTTTATTTTTAGCATTATAATCAATTTTATTAATATGTTTACTTCATTAAAAAAATCACAGGAGTTTTATCATGTTAATAAAACACTTCTCACATCTTTTATACGAGCCTAAACACAGCCTGGAAGATGCCGACAGGATACCGGCCAAACCCCTGGATATCGTAATCCATACTGCCATACTAGCACTGATACCCGCCATTTGCGGCTATATCGCCACTGTTCACATCGGCTGGAATATTGGTGTTGGTGAAGCCTTTACTCTGCCTGCAGAAATAGCCATCTATATTTCTATAGCTGCTTTTGTCGGTTTTAATATAGGGGTCTACGCCATGGGTTATGGCATCTGCTGGCTGGCACAGACCTTTGATGTTAAACCTAATCCTATGCACTGCGTAGAACTGGCGTTGTTTACATCCGTGCCTTTGTTCCTTACCGGTTTTGTGGCCCTGTATCCGCTGCTGTATGTCGATGTCATGGTAGGCATGCTGGCTGTGGCGGCTTCAGTATATCTGCTGTATGTCGGGGTACCCATATTCATGCACATCCCTAAAGAAGAGGGCTTCGTCTACGCCACCTGGGTGGTTTCACTGGGGCTGGTGATGATTATCGTATTCCTGGGAGCATCAGTATTCATCTTCTCCTGGTTATCCTGAACTATTTTATATAGCCATAAAAAAACCCCCATGAAGGGGGTTTTTATGACTACTTCAAAACACTGCCTGCCAGTAATGCCTGGCAAGTAACAGCTGCATCAATTAAGCATTACGCTCTTTGGTTTCTTTAATAACTTCTTCTGAAACATTCTTCGGACATGGCAGGTAATGTGAAAATTCCATTGAGAACTGGCCACGACCCGAGGTCATGGTACGCAGGTCACCAATGTAACCGAACATATCACTCAGAGGCACGTCTGCTTTGATGCGTACACCCGTAACACCGGCTTCCTGTGACTTGATCATACCGCGACGGCGGTTAAGGTCACCGATAACATCCCCTACATTGTCTTCCGGGCTGTATACATCAACTTTCATAATAGGCTCAATCAGCTGAGGACCGGCTTTTGGAATAGTCTGACGATAAGCACCTTTGGCTGCAATTTCGAATGCAACGGCTGAGGAGTCAACGGCGTGGAATGCACCGTCCATCAGTGTTACTTTGAAGTCCAGCAACGGGAAGCCGGCCAGTACACCCTTGTCCATCATCGAGCGGAAGCCTTTTTCAATGGCCGGCCAGAATTCTCTCGGCACATTACCACCGGTAACTTTTGATTCAAATTCAAAACCAGCACCTGGCTCCAGCGGCTCAATGGTGTAATCGATTTTACCGAACTGACCTGAACCACCCGACTGTTTCTTATGAGTGTAAGAGTCTTCGACACGCTGAGTGATGGTTTCACGATAGGCTACCTGAGGTTTACCCACTTGCAGCTCGATACCGTGTGTGCGCTTGAGGATATCCACTTTAATATCCAGATGCAGCTCACCCATGCCTTTAAGGATGGTTTCACCACTGTCTTCATCGGTTTCCACTCGGAATGATGGATCTTCCTGAATCATTTTACCCAGAGCAACACCCAGCTTTTCAGAGGCCGCTTTATCTTTTGGCGCAACCGCTATTGAGATGACGGGATCCGGGAATACCATAGGCTCCAGTGTACCTGGATGCTTCGGATCACACAGAGTGTGACCGGTTTGAATATTTTTCATACCCACCACCGCGATAATATCGCCGGCCTGGGCTGAATCAATCTCTTCACGATTATCGGCATGCATTTCAACCATTCGGCCGATACGTTCAGTTTTACCGGTGAAGGTATTCAGTACTGAATCACCTTTATTCAAAGTACCTGAATAGATACGGATAAAGGTCAGGGCACCGAAACGGTCATCCATGATTTTAAATGCCAGGGCACGCAGGGGTTTGCTAGCATCAACGATGGCAAATTCACCCGTTTCATGACCTTCATCATCGGTTTCAGGCTGTGGTTTAACTTCGGTTGGATCAGGCAGGTAATCAACCACCGCATCCAGCACCAGCTGAACACCTTTGTTCTTGAACGCAGATCCACAGTAGGTTGGGAAGAATTCCAGCGCAATAGTACCTTTGCGGATACATTTCTTAATATCGTCAATGGCTGGCTCTTCACCTTCCAGGTATTTTTCCATCAGATCGTCGTCCTGCTCAACCGCAGTCTCGATCATTGTTTCACGCCATTCTTCTACGGCATCTACCATATCGGCAGGAACATCACCAATAGAGAAGTTCAGTGGATCACCGGAATCATCCCAGACATAAGATTTGCGCGTCAGCAGATCCACAACGCCTGAAAAATCGTCTTCTCGACCGATAGGCAGGGTCATGACGAGTGGATTGGCACCCAGTACATCTTTCACCTGTTTAACCACACGTAGGAAGTCTGCACCAATGCGGTCCAGTTTATTGACGAAAATAACTCGGGCGACTTCAGATTCATTAGCATAACGCCAGTTGGTTTCTGACTGAGGCTCAACACCGCCAGAACCACAGAATACACCGACACCACCATCAAGCACTTTCAGAGAACGATAAACTTCGATGGTGAAGTCAACGTGGCCCGGGGTATCAATAATGTTTAAACGGTGCCCATTCCATATACAGGTAGTGGCTGCAGACTGAATAGTAATACCACGTTCTGCTTCCTGTTCCATAAAGTCAGTGGTGGCAGCACCATCATGCACTTCACCAATCTTATGGATCTTACCTGTGAGCTTAAGTATGCGCTCGGTGGTTGTAGTTTTACCGGCATCGACGTGTGCGAAAATACCGATATTTCTATATCGAGTTAAATCTACCATGTGTGTACTCTGTTAAATTTTGGGCCAATAGGTTGATGACAGCCGGCGATTATACCCCAAATTCACAAATATTGTGATAGTAAAGCGGTCTGATTTGATTAAAGTTTGAAATGACTTTTCAGCGGTTAAGACCAGGACTGACAACTAAACAGGTTTATATGCTCAACAGGCAACTTACGCATAGAGATATTCTTTATATATACATATTATTCAACAACTTATAATAAGCACATTTCTTAAAAACCCGTTTTTTTCAGCCCATCATTACCCCGATAACTCATACTACTTACTAATTTCACTGCCAGGAGACAGTCTTGAGGGTTTGCTAAGAATAAAAATAGCGCCATAGAGCATGAGTAAAGCCACCGTCATTTTCAGCCATATCGTCAGCATTGTGAACACTAACAGGTAGCTTAGACTCAGTGACATGACACTAATGGCCATTATTTTCGCGGCCAGAGGAATTATCCGATATTGCTGCCACTGCTGCAATGGTGGCCCAAAAAAAGGGTGCTTATACAACCAGCTATGAAATCTCAGCGAGCTTTTTGCGAATGCCCACAGGGCCAGTATCATGAACGGCGTGGTCGGCAATACCGGCAGCAACACCCCCACTGCACCTAAAACAAAAAAAGACCAGCCCAGTACAAAATAAAATAATCTCATTTCCGATCAGTCTGACAGCATTTAAAATAGCTTAACATCAACTGAGCCGTAAATTAAATGGTTAGATTATTGGTAGCAGAGACTTTTAATTTAAAATAACCCTGGTATTGTATTTTTCAAGCCTGTAAGCCAGAAGCATCATATAATTAATCAGAGGTTCCTTAACACTATGAACATAGACGCACTCAAAAAAATGCTGGAACAGGGACAGGATAGTCTGATTCTTCGCTTTGGCCTGGGTCAGGCCCTGCTTAAGGATAAGCAGTTCAGCGAAGCAATTATTCATTTACAAAAAGCGCTGGAATTCGAGCCTGAATATTCTGCGGCCTGGAAACTGCTGGGCAAGGCGCTGGTGGAAAATCAGCAGAATGACGATGCTATACTCGCATTTAACCAGGGCATCAAAGTGGCGGAAGCCAAGGGTGATATTCAGGCGGTGAAAGAAATGAAAGTATTTCTCAAACGTCTGGGGCCTTAGCTTTTTTTTAGGTTTTTGAAACCCAGAAAGCTGACATGATGATTATTTAGTCCGCAAATGAACGCTAATATTTGTTTGTGTGCCTGCGGCAGGCAACATATTTACAGAACACATAAAGAGTATCCTATTTATGCGACTTAGTAATAATTGCGTTTATTTGCGTTCATTTGCGGACTAAAATCTAATCACCCAGGTTGGTGCCGACACTGCGCGCGGCCTTGATTAACGGATGATCTAGGGGTATTTGCTTACGATTACCCGCCACCTCTTCCAGGGGTACGGCCACTGCTTGTCCACTTCGGTCGGCCACCATGATCCCGAATCTACCCTCAGCGATATAATCCGCACAGGCGCTGCCCAGACGCGTGGCCAATACCCGGTCCGCAGCCGAAGGTGTACCGCCGCGCTGTAAATGCCCAAGAATACTCACCCGACATTCCAGTTCAGTAAGGCTTTCCAGTTCCTGACCTAGATTAATAGCATGATCCATATGGAAGGCTTTTAATTTGGACAACTTGGATTTGGCCTTCGATTTTTCATTTTTGTCCTGAGCATTTTTCTTAAGCTGTTCAAATTTTTCCACTGCATCCATGTGGGCTCGGGAAACAGCGCCTTCGGCTATGGCCACAATACTGAAGGTTCGTCCCTTTTGCACTCGTTTGCGAATAGCCTCGGCCACACTATTCACATCATAGGGGATCTCAGGAATCAAAATGGCATCGGCACCTCCGGCTATACCCGAGGCCAGCGTCAGCCAGCCGGTTCTATGCCCCATGATTTCCACCACGATGATCCGGTGGTGACTGTGTGCGGTACTGTGCAAACGGTCAATAGCTTCGGTGGCAATGGCGGTGGCGGTATCAAAGCCGAAAGTCACATCGGTCATGGCCACATCATTGTCGATGGTTTTTGGCAAGGTGATGATGTTCAAGCCCTGCTGGGATAACCAGAGTGAATTTTTCTGAGTGCCACCACCGCCTAAGCAGACCAGTGCATCGAGCTTATGGGCATGATAGTTATCGATGATGGCCTGTGTCATATCCTGCAGTTTGCCATCGATCAGCATTTTGTTCGGTTTGTCCCGTCCGGTACCGAGGATGGTGCCACCCACAGTTAATATCCCGGAAAAGGCACTGCCCGAGAGTTCTACAGTGCGGTTTTCTGCCAGCCCTCGGAAACCATCTCGAAAGCCGATTACCTTCATACCGTAGCAACCTTCAGCGGTTTTACCCACGCCACGAATAGCCGCATTAAGGCCAGGACAATCTCCGCCAGCGGTTAATATGCCTATAGTTTTACTCATCGGCCGAGCCTCATAAATTATGAAATTAACTGGTTCATTGCTGATCCGTCAGCCAGTAAAAATGATAAGGGGGAATTACCAGCTTATCTTTGAACATAGCCGGTGTGTCACCGGACACCAGATCTTTGACATGACCATAGCTAAGCACTGACTTGATATATGGATGATTCAGATCCAGATACTGCGGATTGGCATCAAAATTCACCACCACCAGCACACCACCGGTAGTTCGTGTCAGATTAAAGCGTGAAAACACAAACAGGTGTGGGTTTTCCACATGAATCAATTCGCGATTATTAAAATCGGCGAAGGCCGGTATTTCTTTGCGCACGGCAATCATCTTTTTAATGGCGCCGAATATCTTGTGCTCGAGGGTACCGGATTGACGCCTGCGTTCAGCCTTGTCCCAGTCAAAATTAGGTCGATGGGCCCAGCGACTATCATGAGCCTTATGTTCATCATCCAGAAAACTACAGTCATTCAAGGTGCCCAGCTCATCACCATAATACAGCAAGGGTATGCCGCCAAAAGACAGAATCAGACTGTGCAACAGCAATATATGCTGTACGGCATTAGTAATACGATCTGGATCTTCCGATTCAATGGCGGTTTCCAGACCTACCAGTGATGCCAGTGAGCCGGAAATGCGAGCATCTCCAGTTTTGTGATTATGCCCAAAGGGAAAACCTCGGGCATCGGAATCACTGAAATTACCAGTATAGTAGTCAATAAGGAATTTTCTATGATTACCAGGATCGTAACCCACCGCTCGAATATCCGTATCATCAAAGCCCAGACCAATATCATCATGGCAGCGCACATAGTTTAACCAGGTGGCGCGTTCCAGCTTATCCGGCAGACTTCTTAAACCCTGGTACAACAAGCTGGCATTCTTGGTGGCCACCGCATCCCACAGCAAGGCCATAAATGTGGCGTTATAGGCAATTTCACATTCTTTTGCATTAACCGCATCTTCACCAAAATATTTGATAATTTCCGAGGGCACCACTATGGCTTCTGCAATGAACAGCACGCCAGGTGCAGTGACCTGGCAACAATCTTTCATCAACTGCAATATTAAATGGGCTTCCCGTTCATTCTGGCAGCTGCTACCAATTTTTTTCCATAGAAAAGCCACCGCATCGAGACGAATAATATCCGCACCCTGATTGGCCCAGAACAGGATAATGTCGAGTATTTCAATAAATACCGCAGGATTGCTGTAATTAAGGTCCCACTGGAAATCATTGAAAACCGTCATCACCCATTTCTGCATATCCGTATCCCAGGTAAAATTACCGGGTGATGTTTCCGGAAACACTTCTGGCATGGTTTCTTCGAACATATCCGGGATTTCCCGGTTATCGAATAAATAATAATAATTCTGATATTTTTTCTCACCCTGACGTGCACGCTTGGCCCATTCATGCTCATCGGAGGTATGGTTGACCACCACATCCAGTGTTAACAGAATGTCTCGTTTCTGCAAAGACTCACTCAGTTCATGCAGGTCGTCATTATTACCAATACGCGTATCCACTCGGCGAAAGTCACTGACTGCATAACCGCCGTCACTCTTGCCATCGGGACACTCCAGAATCGGCATGATATGTACCATGTTGATTCCCAGCTCCTGAAAATAAAACAGCTTTTCTTTCAGACCCTTCAGGTTATGGGCAAAACCATCGGTATACAAAGCCATGCCAGTCCATTTTTGACTGAGAAACCAGTTATGTTCTTTTTCACGTTCGATATCTTTGCTTTTGAGTTTTTCGGAACGATCAATATATTGTCGCGCCATCGCTTCAACCAGACAAAGCGCCTGTTCTTCGAAATCATCACGATCACCGTATAACAGGTAAAACAGGGAATAGATGGCATAGAAATTGGCGCCCAGTCGAGTATAAAAATGCCTCAACTCCTGTTGTTTTATTTCGGGATTTAACTTGATGAGTATTTCATTGAGCAGGGAATGTGAGACTTGTTCATACATCGTTCTATAACACTTTTTAATGGGTTGTTATTATTACATCGATCCACCCAGGCTTGTTTGATATCGATCAGTCATGATGTTAATCAATGACCCACCACATATCACAGATCCCAGGCACTGATAAATGGTTTATAAAAAGTTTTATCCTGTGTGGTGGCTCCGCGCTGGCCAACAACCGCACTGGCAAACTGCTGTGCACGATTTAATGTTTGCTGTAATGGCCAGGCCCTGTGCAAACCTAATAGCACTACACTACTAAAAGCATCACCGGCACCCACGGTATCCACTACGATGGGGCCGCTATTCCCCGGTTGCACCGAGAACCATTCATCACGAGTGGCTGCTGTCGCACCCGCATCACCCAGAGTGATAAGGATTAAATCAACATCCAGCACTGAGAACAGGTAATGGATTCTGGCCTCTGTATCGTTTTCATCAGGCACAATCAATGCCAGTTCATCGAGGTTAAGTTTTATCCATCGGCCATGCTGGATAATATTTTCAATCAACGACTTATCCCACCAGGGTGGGCGCAGATTAACATCGATGAATATCGAGCGAGGCAGCCGCTGCTTTATATCCTCCAGACTACTGGCTGCAACCGGATTTCTCAGTGCCAGGGAGCCATGATATAAAACGCTATTTTTATCTATATCCGGTGTAGCCTGGTGATCAATAAAATCCCAGGCACTGTTTTCAACAATGTGATAGGACGGCTCACCATCGACAACACTAACATCCACAATACCCGTGGCATGGGCTGAATCAAGTTGCAAACCGGAGGTATCCATACCCCAGTCCAGCATTGCGGAGCGGACTTCACGCCCCAGTGGATCATTGCCCACCCGGGATATAAACAAAGGCTGTAAACCAAATGCCTGGCAGTTCCATGCCACATTAAACGGTGCACCACCTAGTACACGACTGCCGTCAGGAAAGCAATCGAACAATACTTCACCGAATACTACCGGTCTTGCATTACTCATGTTTCACCTCGGAACCATGGTTCGGCCTGGGGAATAAAATGCACCACGCCTTCCAGTATACCTGCACTGTAATTGCCATTCATCCCCATAAAGCCTCCCTGGGCCAGATATAAGCTATGTTCCTGATGACAGGCCTGTGCCTGTTGGATGGCCAACGTTCTTACATCCTCGCTGGCATTCGCCACCAGCACCGACTGGATTGGACTGCTCATCACGCAAATATCATTACCGCTATCACCGGCAAATACCGTTTCTGAATAATCGAAATCCAGCAGTTGCATTAAAAATTCTATGGCCTGTCGTTTACCTGCACTACCGGGAAGAACATCCAGTAATCCGAGCTGAGCCTGCTCATCAATACTCCAGATCAAATTGCTCGATATCGATTGCTGCTCCAGTATCTGTTTCATTCTGCTAATAATTTGATCCTGATCCAGATCCAGCGCCAGGTAATAACTGAGCTTATGTTTGTTCTGCTTGCTCGCTTCCTGCAGTTTTAAATCCCTGATATCACTAAGCAAGTTATTTAATTCACTGGCGCTGTTACCCTGCCAATCGGAATTTATCATATCTTCCCAGGCTTGCTGGTAATGCCAGTCTGCACCTGTGATTTCATAAATTGTGGAACCCACATCCGCGATGACATAATCCGGTTGCGGCAACTGGTATTCATCTATGGCCTGCTCCACCAGTTGCCGATGACGACCGGTGACATACACCAGTGTCACCTGCCCATGGCTGGCAAAGTCATGAAATTTTTGCCTGGCCTGTTCCGATTCAGGCTCTGCACCATTGGGTAACAAGGTACGATCAAGATCAGTACACAATAGCAAACGACTCACTTGTCAGGCACCTTGCAGCTTTGAAAAAAATCATAATGTTCGATCGCTTCAAGAATTCCTGCCGCATAAGGCTGTTTCGCATAGTAGACCCGATCCAGTTCGATCAGGTCTGACAACTCCTCATTGTGGCGATTGGCCACCAGCACCGCCAGTGTGTTGCCTCGCATCATGTCTTCATCCGCCCCCGAACCACCGGCTGCCAGGATATTGCCCAGTGGAATATCCCATTGTTCGGCATACCAACGTAAGGCCAGGCCTTTGGAGGCCCTTACCGGAACTATGTCCAGGTACTGGCCAAAGGAGAACACAACATTAACGGTCTGCTCCTGCTGAGATAACAGTTGCCTGATTTCATCCACCTCGGGCGCTTTAGCAGCATCATAGTAATAACTGATCTTGTAACGACTCTGTTCGACTTTGGGTTGCAGGCGTAAACCCGGCAGATCATTGAGGATGGAGCGCAC
>JBLYYN010000225.1:0-11637 GCA_048550535.1 Gammaproteobacteria bacterium | reverse complement strand
TTAATAATGATAATCTGATCCTTATCCATGGTCTTCGCCAGTTTGGCGCCATAGGACAGGGCATGACTGGATTCCAGTGCCGGGATGATACCCTCGGTAAGGGTCAATTCATGGAAAGCAGCCAGCGCTTCTTTATCGGTAATGGCCACATAATTCGCACGTCCACAGTCTTTCAGCCAGGCATGCTCAGGTCCCACACCTGGGTAATCCAGACCCGCAGAAATACAGTGCGTTTCGATAATCTGGCCATTTTCATCTTCCATCAAATAAGTACGATTGCCATGTAACACCCCTGGTTTTCCGGCGCACAATGGCGCGGCATGATTGGGTGTATCCACACCATCACCACCACCTTCTACACCATACATCTGCACCGATTCATCACCCAGGAATGGGTAGAACAGGCCAATGGCATTAGATCCACCGCCGACACAGGCTACCAGTGCATCGGGCAGGCGACCGGCCTGATCCTGGATCTGGCGCCTGGCTTCACGACCGATGACGGTCTGAAAATCACGCACCATGGCGGGATAAGGGTGGGGACCGGCCACGGTACCTATAATATAAAAGGTGTTATCGACATTAGTGACCCAGTCACGCATGGCTTCATTGAGCGCATCTTTCAGGGTTTTTGAACCGGAAGACACCGGCACCACTTTAGCGCCCAGTAATTTCATACGATAGACATTCGGCGCCTGGCGCTTGACGTCCTCTGCACCCATGTAGACTACACATTCCATTCCAAAACGGGCAGCTACCGTCGCCGTGGCCACGCCATGCTGACCGGCACCGGTTTCGGCAATCACCCGGGTTTTACCCATATATTTGGCCAACAGCGCCTGGCCGATGGTGTTGTTGATTTTATGAGCGCCGGTGTGATTTAAATCCTCACGTTTCAGGTAAATTTGTGCGCCACCCAGCTCACGAGACCAGCGTTCAGCATGATACAGCGGGCTGGGACGACCCACATAATGGGCCAGGTCGGCATCGAACTGGGCCTGAAAATCCGTATCATGTTTTACCTTTTCATAGGCCTGGCGCAGCTCTTCCAGTGGCTCCATTAAGGTTTCGGCGACAAACTTGCCACCGTAGATGCCAAAATGCCCGCGCTCATCGGGCATCTCATAATAATTCTTACACTCAGCTGTTTTCACAGTCGACACGTTTCACCTCTTTCATTAATTGCGCCATCAGGCTGGCATCCTTGATGCCCGGTGCGGCTTCCACTCCGGAACTCAAATCCACCGCATAAGGACGGACCGTCTTAATCGCCTCTGCGATATTCTGCGGACTCAAACCACCGGCCAGAATAATCGACTGCCGAAACGGCTGCGGAATGGAAGCCCAGTCAAAGGCTTCACCGGTACCACCGGCCGCACCGCTTGCATGACTGTCCAGCAATACACCCCTGGCATCTGGATATTCATTAGCCCGCTGCTCCAGGTCCTGGTCATCCGCCATACCCAGGGCCTTGATATAAGGGCGATTAAATGAACGACAGAAATCCCCAGACTCATTACCGTGAAACTGCAGCAAATCGACAGGTACCGAGGCCAGTACATCCTTAACCAGGCCAGCCTCAGGATTCAGAAACAGGGACACCACGGTAACGAAACCAGGCAAAGCCTGACATACCTGCTGTGCCTGCGCAATGGACAGATGACGTGGACTGTTTTCATAGAATACCAGTCCAATGGCATCCACCCCCAGGCGTGCAGCTTCAACAGCATCTTCAGTGCGGGTTATGCCACAGATTTTAACACGGGTTCGGAGATTCACCGATTTAGCATTTCCAGTGGAACAAAACGAAAAATTTTACCAGAAATTTCAAATGTATTCTTTATATCATTCATGTACTTTTCGCAGCTTAGCTCAGGCCATAAACTCGGGTAAATGAACCTCGCCAGGAAAGTCATACTGCTCAGGATAAGTCACCTTCACCAGATATAAGCCCGCAGCCGGTGCGGTGGGCCCTGCCTGAGTCCGATCATGGGCTGAGATTAGCTCAGCCATCCAGTCCACAGGTTTTTCCTTTTGCCCAATCATCAGCAAGGACCCCACAATATTTCGTACCATATGGTGCAAAAATGCATTGGCTTCGATATCAATAAAAACGAAATCACCTTTACGATGTATATTGATAAAATGCACATGGCGTCGAGCATGCTCTGCCTGACAGGCAGCAGAACGGAATGATGAGAAGTCATGCTTGCCAATCAGTGCTTGCGCAGCCTGATGCATAAGCCGCTCATCAATTTCACCATGTCGCCAGCTGACTTTTTTATGCAATACAGCAGGACGAGCTTTACGATTAAGTATTACATAACGATATTGTCTGGCCCTGGCGGTGAAACGGGCACTGAAATTATCATCCACCGGCCTGGCCCAGACTGAGGCCACATCATCGGGCAAGTGCACATTCACCCCCAGCACCCAGGCCTTCTCCGGGCGCTCAGAGGTGGTATCAAAATGAACCACCTGACCGGTGGCATGAACACCGGTATCCGTACGGCCTGCACATACGACCTGTATTGGCTCATCGGCCACCACCGACAGAGCTTGTTGCAGTGCTTGCTGTACGGTACGGGTACCATGGGTTTGCATCTGCCAGCCACAGAATTGACTGCCGTCGTATTCAATACCCAGTGCTATACGCATTGCTTGACCATCATTTCTGCCACAGAGTCACAGAGGACGCAGAGGTTGATAAAATTACATGTAATGGATTTATTATAAAAGCAGATTTCAGTAAACGTATGTATACCCAACTTTAACTAACTCCGTGCACCCTGCGTCACTGTGGCAAAAAGTTTTTATCCAATAAAAAACGGCACCGGTATTAACCCATGCCGTATTTACAATCATTGCTATCAGATCAACTGGCTTCTTGTAGTAGCTCATTGGCTCTGGACTGTTGATCACCATTGCCTTCCTGTTTTACTTCTTCCAGTATGCTCTTGGCGCCTGCCTTATCCCCCATATCGATATAGGCACGGGCCAGCTCCAGCTTGGTGCTGACTTCATCGATATCTTCCGAAAGTTCTGAGATATCGAAATCATCATCACCCATGTCTGTAATATCAGAATCAGACATATCCAGCGCTAATCCAGTATCATCTGCGCCAGAAGAAGCTGTCGAACCGGCATCCAGATCCAGACTGAAATCATCCATCTCCAGGCCCATATCACCTTCACCAGCAGCATCAGGCGTCTCGGAATCAAAATCCATGGCCAGATCAAGATCCGCATCCAGCGACGAATCAGCATCGCCTTCTTTGTCAAAACCAAGATCAGAAGCCTCAAAATCCAGTGAGAAACTGTCATCTATATCCATCTCATCGGAACCTGATTCCGCCAGAGAACCTGCTTCATCGCCCCCCACATCGACCTCAGCATCAAAATCACCCAGATCAAATTCCATATCATCTGCCACAGCTAATTCGTCAGCTGCACTGGACATATCTTCTGAAAATCCATCCAGATCAGCATCCAGCTCAAGATCATCATCCAGTGCCAGCTCGGTATCACCTAGATCCAGTGGTTGATCCATGGCCATGGTATTGTCCTGGTCCATAGAATCGCCATCCAGCAAATCATCCAGACCCAGCTCAAGATCATCACCACCCAGGTCAAGATCAGTGCTTTCAGGTTTACCGGGCAGCAAGTCTTCTGCGGCAACAGCTGCGCCGGCCCCACTAAACAGGGCATGGGAAGGGCTCAATTCCTTACCCATAGCGACAACACGCTCCCAATAACTCTTGTCATTCCCCTTACGCTGCTGAACTTCTTCCGCTAAGGCGACAAATGCATCGCTATTCTTCGCAGCATAGTGGGTTTCCAGTAACTTCAAGCGGTAATCATCACGCTCCGGGCTTTTCGCAATGGCACCCTTCAATAAATCCTCCGCCTGCTGATATATACCATAGGCCATATACACATCAGCTTCGGAAAGAACATCATCCTTTTCAGCATTTGCCTGAGACGAGCCATCTGCCAGCCCCAAATCCGTATTATCCAGGTCCATGTCAGACGTTCCCGCCGCTGAATGATCGACCTGGGTATCATCGAAACTGGCAGACTTCATCTCCGTAGTGGCATTCGCCTTTTCCATAAAGTCGCTGTCAGAGACCACCGCCGAACCAAATTCAGCTTCAGCGTCGAAATTATCCATGCCAGCGTTGTCGTCACCCAGGTCGACCCATTCGGTTTCGTCCTTATTCACTCGCCGTCGACGCATAATCATGACGATCAACAAAACGAAGGCCGACAACAGGCCGCCAGCAGTAGCCAGCATTTTCGGGTCATCCAGCAGAGACTGGATATAATTTTTAGGTTTACTCTGCACAAAGGCCGGGGCATCACTGGAGGGTGCCACAGGTGCAGGTGTGATGACGGGCGCTGCCACATCCTCAGCTGGAGTGGTCTCATCAATAAAGATCGGGGCTTCTTCTGCCATAGCTTGTTCGTCTATGGCCGCCATTTCCTGTTCTGTGAGTTCGGCTGGCACAGGTTGTTCGGTCATATCCTCAACAACAGGATCTTCGAACATGTCTTCAAACACAGGCTCTTCCATCGCCGTTTCTTCGTCCAGTGGTTGCTCGATGACATCTATAACCGGAACCGGGGTATCAGCCTGTTCTCGGACTCCCTTCAGGTCCTGTTGCAGCCTGGCCAGTTCACTGTCGTCCATTTGCAGGACACTTTCCACTCGCTGTTCCAGGTCCGACAAACGTGTACGTATACCCTCTTTTTCCAGACGTTCGGATTCCAGCGCCTCACGGGCCATAGCCAGCTGGTTTCGTAAGCGCCGTAACTCAGCATTCGGATCCTGGCTGGATGAAGCCGTTTCACTACCGATATCATCGGAGGCACTGATAATGGAAAGTTTGCCATCTGTGGCATCTGCCTTCATGCTATCAGCACTGGCGGTTTGCCGGGACTCCAGGGCAGAAGCAGGGCTTGAGCCGGTTAAACTCTGGCGGTATTCACGCCACAAGGCAGTATGCTGTTTTACCTGGGCCAGGGCCTGCTGGCGATCAATCCGGGCTATTTGCTCCCGATTTGGCATACGCAGGATATAGCCTCGCTTCACCCCATTAATATTTTCCTTAATGAAGGCTTCCGGATTTTCACGCACCAGAGCCAGCATCATCTGCTCTACAGACACACCATCGGAGCGATAACGGTTAGAAATGCTCCACAGAGTATCTTTGTCTTTTACCCGATAGTCGCCACTGACCTGGGTGTATTGCCGCATAGGCTGATAAGTCACACCACGCTGGCGAGTATTTGATTCAACCATCGCCGGTGCAGGCATGGCCCGTGAACTCGATCCTGCCATCATCGGCCGATCAGAGGCTGCCGGCCGTGAATCACTACCCACATAACTGTCTGCTGCTCGGGGTGATGCCACATCATATTGACCAGGTCGGCCACCATCCATTTGAGCAGGACGACCCGCAACTGAGGCCTGAGATCGAGCGCCCGACTGATACTGAGATTGATCAGCCGGATCAATAAAAGGGCGACCTGAATCCTCCGACCTTGACGGACTGGTCATACCAGAGAAAACCGGCGGATCCAGCAGCAAGGTGTATTCCCGCAATAAATGCCCTTCTGGCCAGTCAACGTCCAGCAGGAAACTCAAAAAGGGTTCTTTAACAGGGCTCTGGGTATATATTTTGACATAGGGCTTATCGTTCTTAATGACAATCTTGAATTTCAACTGCGTCAGCAGGAAAGGTCGATCAATACCAGCTCGAGCAAATGCCTCACGAGATGCCAGCTTGATGATCAGCTGCTCTGCATCCTCGCGTTCAGCAGACAGTACCTGAACTTCAGCATCCAGTTCCTGATTAAGCGCAGATTTCAGCTCAATTTCACCCAAGCCCAATGGATATCCGTGGCCGGGTAATAGTGCTACCATCACGGCCAAGCTTAAGGTTAATTTCCGCACCGGTTTCCCCCCACAATCATTTTCCGATCGCTATCTCGTTAGTTAAATCAAGCGTACACTAGACCCATTTCGGGTACATAGCTAAGAATACACTTTAAGTATGCCTATGTAACTATAGATTATAAATAGTTTTTTATCAAAATCTCAGCAATTTGCACACTGTTTAATGCCGCTCCTTTGCGTACATTATCGGCCACTACCCATAAGTCCAGGCCGTTTTCATGGGAGATATCTTCACGGATTCGACCGACATAGGTAGGATTAGTATTAGCACCTTCGGTCACTGCCGTCGGGTATCCACCGTCTTTACGCTCGTCCAGAACCTTGATACCTGGGGCTTTTGACAATAACTTCCGGCATTCATCCGCGGTCATTTTTTTGCGCGTTTCGATATGCACCGCTTCTGAGTGACCATAAAACACCGGTACACGTACTGCGGTAGGATTCACCAGAATACTGTCATCTTCCATTATTTTCTGGGTTTCCCACACCATCTTCATTTCTTCTTTGGTATAGCCGTTATCCATAAATACATCAATATGGGGCAATACATTAAATGCGATCTGCTTGGGATAGACTTTGCACTCAACCGGCTGGCCATTAAGTAATTTGGCTGTCTGACCGGCCAGTTCCTCGATAGCTTCTTTACCGGTACCGGATACCGCCTGGTAAGTACAGACATTGATTCGACTGATGCCCACGGCATCATGAATGGGCTTCAGTGCCACCAGCATCTGGATGGTAGAGCAGTTAGGATTGGCGATAATACCCCGATCCTTGTAACGCTCGATAGCATGAGGGTTCACCTCAGGCACCACCAGTGGGATATCATCGTCGTAGCGGAACTGGGAAGTATTATCCACCACCACACAACCGGCAGCAGCAGCTTTGGGTGCATATTCGGCTGAGATGGAGGCTCCGGCAGAAAACAGTCCAATCTGTACTTTGGAAAAGTCGAAATCCGCCAGATTCTCAACTCTGATCATTTTACCGCCAAAATCAACCCTTTTACCTGCTGAACGCTCTGAAGCCAGGGCATACACCGTGCCCACCGGGAACTTGCGTTCCGCCAGTATCGTCAGCATGGTTTCACCCACAGCACCGGTGGCACCCACTACCGCAACATCGTATGTTTTGCTCATAACCTTACCTTTAAATATTAATTTGCCACAGAGACACGGAGTACACAGAGTGAGTTAATGTAAGAAACTTCGTGGACTCTGTGCCTCTGTGGCAGGAATTATGCTTTTAATGCCTCAACCACGCATTAGCCAACCTTTAACTATTAATTTGCCACAGAGACACGGAGTACACAGAGTTAATTAATTTAAAAAACTTTGTGAGCTCTGTGCCTCTGTGGCGAGAATTACGTTCTTAATGCCTTAACCACCGCATCACCCATGGCAGCGGTACCCACTTCCGTACAGCCTTCGGACATAATATCCGGTGTACGCAAGCCTTTATCCAGCACCTTGCCCACGGCATCATCAATACGCTGGGCCAGATCCGCATTCCCGTTGCTGTATCGCAACATCATGGATACGGACAATATGGTTGCCAATGGATTGGCCACGCCTTTGCCGGCAATATCGGGCGCAGAACCGTGGATGGGTTCGTACATACCCTTGCCATTAGCATCCAGTGAGGCAGATGGCAGCATACCAATAGAGCCGGTCAACATGGCTGCAGCATCGGACAAAATATCACCGAACATATTCTTGGTGACCATCACATCAAACTGCTTGGGCCACTTCACCAGCTGCATGGCCGCATTATCCACATACATATGGCTGAGTTCCACTTCTGGATAGTCTTTGGCCACTCGTATTACTACTTCACGCCAGAGCTCGGACACTTCCAGTACATTGGCCTTATCCACCGAGCAGACTTTTTTATTGCGTTTCATGGCAATATTAAAGGCGGAACGGGCAATACGTTCAATTTCGTGTTCTGCGTAAACCAGAGTATTGAAACCCACACGCTCACCATTACGCTCTTCAATACCTCGTGGTTGACCGAAATAAATGCCTCCGGTCAGTTCACGCACAATCATGATATCCAGGCCGGATACGATTTCAGGCTTCAGAGATGATGCATCCGCCAGTTGCGGATAGAGAATGGCTGGACGCAGATTGGAAAACAGTGTCAGTTCAGATCGTAATCCCAACAGACCTTTTTCCGGACGCTTTTCCCGAGGCAGAGATTCGTATTGTGGACCACCTACGGCACCCAGAAGAATCGCGTCGGACTCCTTACACAGTTTCAATGTGGCTTCTGGCAAAGGGTCACCGGCGGCATCGTAACCGGCACCACCGACAGGTGCTTCTGCCAGCTCGACATCCAGAACACCTTCGTCTTTTAAAAAGTTAATCACCTTAACGGCTTCGTTAACTATTTCCGGGCCAATACCGTCACCGGGTAAAATCGCAATTTTTTGTGTCATGTTAAATAACCTTAACTAAAAGCTTTTGCCACAGAGTCACAGAGTTCACTGAGGTATTTATATTTTCAGAGTAATAGCAGAAATAAAAAAACTCTGTGTTCTCTGTGACTCTGTGGCCATATAAATTTAAAACAACCAGGGAGCTGATTGCTTGCGCTGTTGTTCATAAGCCCGAATATCATCCCCGTGTTTCAGGGTTAAACCAATATCATCCAGGCCATTGAGCAGGCAGTATTTACGGAATGCATCCACTTCAAATGCGATTTCCTCACCTTGCTCGGTGATAACTTTCTGGGCTTCCAGATCGATGGTTAACTGATAGCCTTTTTTCTCATTAACCTGATTAAACAGTTCATCCACCACATCCGCCGCCAACGCAATGGGCAATAAGCCAGTCTTAAAACTGTTGTTAAAAAAGATATCGGCAAAACTGGATGCAATCACTGCTCGAAAACCAAAATCGGTCAGCGCCCACACCGCATGCTCGCGAGACGATCCACAGCCGAAGTTTTCACGGGCCAATAGTATAGTCGCCTGATCATAAGGTGATTGATTCAGCACAAAATCTTCATTAATACGACGGGTACTGTTATCGACACCTGGCTCTCCAGGATCCAGATAGCGCCAGTCATCAAAGGCATTGGGGCCAAAACCACTGCGCTTGATGGACTTCAAATACTGTTTGGGAATAATGGCATCGGTATCCACATTAGGTCGATCCAGCGGCGCCACTATGCCCGTGTGTTTAATAAATTTATCCATAGTCCGTCTCGCTACTCTTTACTGCTTTTTTCAATCGACTCGCCCAGCTCCTGTATATCCCTTCCAATCCCTTCGAAGGTATTACTGCAAGCCATTAATGATGTCGATATCATTACTAATAAAATACAAACCCATCGTTTCATGATTACCCCCTAAAAATTTCGCACATCGACAAAATGACCGGCAATCGCTGCGGCGGCCGCCATCGCCGGACTCACCAGATGGGTGCGTCCTCCCTGTCCCTGACGACCTTCAAAATTCCGGTTCGAAGTGGAGGCACAGCGCTCGCCTGGCTCCAGTCTATCGGCATTCATCGCCAGGCACATGGAGCAGCCCGGCTCACGCCACTCAAAACCGGCATCGATGAACAGTTTATCCAGCCCCTGTTTTTCTGCCGCCTGCTTGATCAGTCCAGAACCGGGCACCACCATGGCCAGCTTGACGTTATCCGCCACTTTACGGCCTTTGATGACTTCAGCCGCCTGTTGCAAATCTTCCAGTCGCGAATTGGTGCAGGAACCGATAAACACCTTGTCGATAGCAATATCCGCTATGGGCGTGCCTGCGGTAATGCCCATATAAGCCAGGGCCTTGTTCATGCCACTGGCTTTCACTTCATCGGTTTCAGCTTTTGGATCAGGTACTATCGCATCGACCGCCACCACCATCTCAGGTGAGGTGCCCCAGGTCACCTGAGGCTTGATGAGCGCAGCATCCAGGGTGACTTCACGATCAAACACTGAATCAGTATCGCTGTGCAAATCGGCCCAGGCTGATACTGCCTGATCCCACAATTTGGCGGATGGCGCAAACGGGCGACCCTTAACGAATTCGATGGTGGTGTCGTCCACTGCCACCAGGCCAATACGGGCCCCGGCTTCTATGGCCATATTACAGATGGTCATACGGCCTTCCATGGACAGGTCACGAATAGCACTGCCGGCAAATTCCATGGCATAACCGTTACCACCCGCAGTACCTATTTCACCGATGACCGCCAGTATTATGTCCTTGGCGGTAACACCTGTGCCCAGCTCACCTTCCACATTGATGCGCATATTTTTCATTTTTTTCTGCAACAGGCACTGGGTAGCCAGCACATGCTCTACTTCCGAAGTCCCTATACCAAAGGCCATAGCACCAAAGGCACCATGGGTGGCGGTGTGTGAATCGCCACAGACTAAAGTCATACCCGGCAGGGTTGCGCCCTGTTCAGGGCCAATCACATGAACTATGCCCTGGCGGATATCGTTCATATCAAACTCGGTAATGCCGAATTCCTTGCAGTTGGCATCCAGGGTTTCCACCTGGATGCGCGATACCGGATCCACAATACCCTGATCTCGGTTGGTCGTAGGCACATTATGATCCGGCACCGCCAGTGCAGTATCGCTACGCCAGGGTTTCCGACCGGCCAGACGCAGACCTTCGAAGGCCTGGGGCGAGGTCACTTCATGTACCAGATGGCGGTCGATATAAAGTAACGCAGTGCCATCATCTTCTGTACGCACCACATGGGCATCAAATAACTTATCGTAGAGGGTTTTAGCGGACATTCACCTATCTCCATTCACTGATGCAAATTCTAGCCCCAAGCAAAACATAAAACAAATTCATCTTTTTCATATAAACTATTCCTATCAGGAATAACAAATGGAGCCACCGTGGATATTCAAAACCTGTCCGCCTTTATATCGGTCAGCGAAACCGGCTCCTTCTCACGAGCCGCAGAAAAGCTGTTCATCACCCAGCCCGCTGTCAGCAAGCGCATTCATGCCCTTGAACAGGAACTGGCTGTATTACTATTCGATCGCATCGGTAAAAAAATTCAGCTTACAGAGGCCGGCAACGCCCTGTTACCATCAGCCAAGCGTATTCTGGCGGAGCTGGAAGAAAGCCGTCGCGTAATCAGTAACCTGAGTGGCAATATTGGGGGCCCACTACGCCTTGGCACCAGCCATCATATTGGACTACATCGTTTGCCGCCGGTATTGCGTAACTATACTGCCCGTTATCCGGATGTCGATCTGGACATCCATTTTATGGATTCTGAAGAAGCCTGTGAAGCGGTTTTGAAAGGCGACCTGGAACTGGCTATAGCGACACTGCCGGAACAGTTACTGGAAAATTTACATACCGAGATTATCTGGCATGACCCCCTGAGCCTGGTAGTGAATCGGGAATCTCCACTGATCAACCTCCGCCCTTTGAAGCTTGAGCAGTTACTGATCTATCCTGCCATCCTGCCTTCGCAGAACACCTTCACCCGAGCCCTGATGGAAAAGGAACTGCAACTGCACGAACGGACCATGAAAATTGCCATGGAAACCAATTATCTTGAAACCATCAAAATGATGGTGTCTATTGGCCTGGGCTGGAGTGTGTTGCCGGAATCCATGTTGTCTGAGGACCTGGTCTGCCTGGAGATTGAGGGCATTACCATGGAGCGACAACTTGGGGTGGCTTACCATGCAGA
>JBLYYN010000224.1:0-8040 GCA_048550535.1 Gammaproteobacteria bacterium | reverse complement strand
CTTCATAGGCTTCTTCCAGGGTATAGGGCACGATGGTGTGGAAGGTTTGTTTGATGTCCCAGGGGCAGCCGCTTTCCGGATTGCGAAGGCTGGCCATTATTTCCAGTAGTTTTGTCATGTTTTTCATGATTTGAAAATTATTGAGTCCGCAAATGAACGCTAATAAACGCTAATTTAAATCTTTGAATAATAATTAATACCTTGATCTAACTTCAAGATGAATAACCATTGAAGTTGGCGCACAACGGATAATTACAGGAACTTTAATATTTATTTGCGTTTATTAGCGTTCATTTGCGGATAAATCTAATAAAAAAGGGCGGTTATCCCGCCCTCCTTCTTTTATCAATTCGACAAGCTTCAGAACGCCAGACGTACGCCCAGATGCACATCATCATCCATTTCGTAATCCCTGGCACCGCCCAGGTCAATTTCGATTTTACGGTAACCTATATAGGCACGGGCACTGGGTGTAACTTCCAGCTCCAGGGCAAAACGATATTCCAGATATTGCTCGGCATCATTAAAGCTGGTGATATCCGGTGAAATAAAACCTTCAGCCAGTAGTGCGACCGGTGTTGTGGATGGAATTACGTAGCGAATCTGACCACCCAGCGCTAGAGCACTGGCCGTCATGTCAGGCACATCCAGATCGGCGCCCAGCAGCTTAACACCCACACCAAACTTCAGTGCGCGGTTGTTACCCGCGCCATGTCCGGAGACCATCATAGATGCGCTGAACATCACGTCGTCAGCTTCATTGAAGAAGAAACCGAAACCCATATCGGCGCCACCATAACCAAAGGTGGAGGTTTCGGCTAGAAAAATAAGCTCGGCGGCTTCATCCGCCAGGCGCAAATCCAGTCCCTTTGCCTGTACCTGATTAAATATAACGGCCATAGCAAGGATTGCAAAAATTCTGTTAAGCATCTTCATTCTCGATCAGTTGTAATTAAGGAGCCGGTGTGGCATTCGAATAACTGCTAAATCATACACAATGCCATGAAAAAAAACAGCGTTCTTGCGTGTGAACGCCTATATGGATATAGGTGGTAGAGTAATGCATGGAGCAATTATCGAGATGACACGCAAATTGAGCGCGTCTTAACATACACAACCGCGAAACGCACGGCTGTGTATAAAATCACATATATTAAATCGTCTGGTAATAAAGATTCTGCGGATGATTAGACTGGGCAAAGAAAAACCAGCGTTCCGCCATCAAACCCACATATTGCACCAGGAAGGCCAGCACATACACTTCTGAACTATGAGTGCCTATGGCTGAGGCAATCAGCAATATCGGTAACGGGAATACCAGCAGCATGAAGGCCCATTTAATTGATTTCAGGAAAAATGCCGTTTTACCGTGAAAGTACTCTCGAGTATTAAAAGAGCCACCCATAGCACCCTGAGATTTCTGCTGTATAACATTATGACGCACACCAATAGCGCTTTGCACCGTAGACTTGAACTTGATGCGTGAGTTGCGTATCAGAGACGCCGAACGCGTAAGGAACGCCGCTACAGTGAGTATGATGGCCCAAACAGCATAGAATTTGGTCATTTCCGGTGCCACATAGTAGCTACTGAAAGCGGTTGCCAAAGTGAAGCCAGAGGCTGTACCCAGCAGGATGTAGTTGATCACGGTCAACGGACTCGACCATTCCTGCAGGAACTTGATGCAGGCATAGATCATCGCCGTGCAGATAAACAGGGCAAAAGCGGCCACCACACCAATAGAACCCACCAGCAATGAGTAAGTGAAGTTATTGGTGGCTGAGCTATAAACCACTGCGTCGAATCCACCCAGGTGCATCACCGCATACACGAACGCTACAGCCATCATTAAAGGTAGCGCGATAACCTCGCGGGACAACCAGGAAGTGCGCCACATACTGGCGGCACGCCAGGCTCGCTCAGGATGACCCAGGTGGAAGAAAGATGCAATCAGACCTCCCACCAGCAGGATCACCACGATAACGGCGCCGAGACCAAAAAAATTAGTATCCACCATGCTTGGCAGCAGGTTTAACTCGGTGTACGCCTGGCCCGAGAACAGCGCCAGAAACAAACCCTGGGCGGTACCGATCAAGGTCGTTAAAAAAATCACAGAAAATGCAGGATGCATAATCTTCTCCAAATATTTTGTTTACTTAAAATCTGTAAATTTTATCAATAATTACTACAGCTAATAACGCTTCAGGTTGCCGAGCTGAGGTCCCAGGGCAAGGCAGAAAATGTGAGTTTACTAACTCGTAAATGATCATTTTCTAACGCAGCACTGGGGCCTCAGATCGGTGAGAGGAAGTGTTATTACATCATGATGTCGTCAAGTACAGGCGCATCCACCGGTGCATGATGTTTTTTCTGCTCTTTATTAAGCGGGTTATCCACACGTACCAACTCGTCCTCATGGATCTTGATGCGTGTCTTACGACGTGGCAAATAATGGTTTGAAGGCTTGGTGCCCCATTCCGGCATCAGCGGATAACCCCCTTCTTCACGAATCAGTTCTGATACATGTGAATCCGGATCATGAACATCACCAAATAGACGCGCATTGGTCGGACAGGCCAGTACACAGGCAGGCTGACGTTCGTTTTCCGCTAAGCTCTCATCATAAATACGATCCACACACAGGGTACATTTCTTCATTACTTTCTGGTGTTCATCGATTTCACGAGCGCCGTAAGGGCAGGCCCATGAGCAGTATTTACATCCGATGCACTTGTCGTAGTCCACCAGCACTATGCCATCTTCCTCGCGTTTGTAACTGGCGCCGGTTGGGCACACCGGTACACAAGGTGGCTCTTCGCAATGCAAACAGGATTTTGGGAAATGAACGGTTTCCGTTTTCGGGAACAGACCCACTTCGTAGGTTTGTACACGATTGAAGAATGTACCGGTCGGGTCCTTGTCGTAGGGATTGTCATCCGACATAAAACCGGCAGGACCGGAAGTATTCCACTCCTTACAACTTGTTACGCAGGCGCTACAACCTACGCAGACATTCAGGTCTATAACCAGAGCTAGCTGAGTCATTATTTAGCCCCTCCGTTTTTATTGAACACACCGGCAAAGAAGCCCAGCCATTTACGACGGTTTTCAGTACCCGGTACCTGCTTCATGGATTTAAACTGCGGTAATGTGTGGTCGGCATCAGCTTCGGCCTTGTACACTCGAACCCGTACGTCATACCAGCCGGCCTGACCGGTGACCGGATCGGAGTTGGAAATGTGCTCGCCACATTCGTTGCTGGGCAACTCCTCTGAAATCAGGTGATTCAGCAGGAAGCCTTTTTCTGACTCATTGGCATTATCAGCCAGGTTCCAGGCACCCTTGGCCTTACCAATGGCATTCCAGGTCCAGACTGTGCCCGGCTCTACGGCTTCTGAGAAGCGCGCCATACAACGTACTTTACCGTGCATGGATTCGACATAAATCCAGTCACCATCAGCAAAACCATGCTTGTTACCCAGCGATGGATGAACATGCATGTAATTGTGGGCATGGATCTGACGCAACCAGGCATTCTGCGAATCCCAGGAATGGTACATCGCCATGGGACGCTGGGTGATCGCATTCAGCGGATATTTGATCTTGTCGCTGAGCTGACCTTCCAGCGGCTCAGAATAGAAGGGCAATGGATTGAAATGCTCTTCGATGCGGGCACGCAGATGCTGAGGTGGCTGTTTACCGGGTCGTTTGCCCTGGGCGGCCAGACGGAATTTCTGCAACACTTCCGAATAAATATGAATATTAATCGGTTCGTCATAACGGGTCAGACGATGGTCCTGGGCCCAGGTTAGATAACCCTGGTTCCAGTTACGCATGTACTGGTACGACTTGGGCAGATGGTACTGATAAACACAGTTGTTTTTCTCGTACATTTCCCACTGATTCGGATTCGGCTCACCTTTCATGAACTTCTCGCCACCCTTGCCACGCCAGCCGGCGAGGAAGCCGATACCGGAACCTGGCTCGGTTTCAAAGTTGATGATGAACTCAGGATAGTTTTTGAACTTACGCTCGCCTTCAGGCGTGGTGAACGCAGGCAGCTTCAATCGTGAACCCATTTCGATCAGCACTTCCTGGAATGGCTTACAGTCACCTTTCGGTGGTACCACAGGAATTCGTACTGAATCCACCGGACCGTCATATTCTGAAATCGGACGATCCAGCATGGACATAACATCATGGCGTTCCAGATAAGTCGTATCCGGCAATACCAGATCAGCATAAGCCACCATTTCCGACTGGAAGGCATCGGCCACAATCAGGAATGGAATCTTGTACTCACCGTTGTCGTCCTTGTCGTTCAGCATATTGCGAACTTCAGAGGTATTCATCGACGAGTTCCAGGCCATGTTGGCCATGAAGATCATTAATGTGTCAATGGGATAGGGGTCGCCACGCCAGGCGTTGGTGATGGCATTGTGCATCATACCATGGGCCGACAGTGGGAATTCCCAGGAAAAGGCTTTATCGAGACGAACCGGCTCACCTTTATCATCCACGAACAGATCGTCCGGATCCGCCGGCCAACCCAGGGGCATGCCGTCCAACGGCGTATTAGGCTTCACGCCTTCCGGACCTTTCGGCGTTTTCGGACAGGGCGGAATCGGACGCGGAAATGGCGCCTTGTGACGGAAGCCACCGGGACGATCGATGGTACCCAGGATCGACATCAGGATGGACAGGGCACGGATGGTCTGGAAACCATTGGAGTGCGCCGCCAGACCCCGCATGGCGTGGAAGGATACCGGGTTACCAGTGACTGACTGATGCTCACGGCCCCAGGTGTCGGTCCAGGCGATGGGCAGCTCGATTTTCTCGTCACGGGCCGTAATGCCCATTTCATGGGCCAGGCGACGGATGACATCGACAGGGATACCGGTCACGTCTGATGCCCATTCTGGGGTGTATTCTTCTACCTGCTCTTTCAGCAGCTGGAACGAAGGTTTAACCGGAGTACCGTCATCCAGAGTGTATTCACCCAACAGGAAGGGGTCAGCCCCTTCGGTGTGTGTACGCACCGCCTTGTCGGTATGGCGATCCCACCACATCTGGTTCTGGTGATCGAAGCAACCTTCTTCTGGATCATTGATATCCATGCGTACAAACATGCCGTGATCGTTGGAGTTTTGATCCAGGTTAACCAGTTGACCGGCATTGGAGTAATCCTGCAGGAACTCACGATCGTAAAGACCGGTTTTGATCAGCTCATGGATCAGCGCCAGCAACAGAGCACCGTCAGTACCCGGCTTTATGGGCACCCATTCATCGGCGATGGCCGAATAACCGGTACGCACCGGGTTGATCGAAATAAAGCGACCACCGTTACGTTTGAACTCTGACAGCTGAATTTTCAGCGGATTGGAGTGATGGTCTTCGGCCGTTCCGATCATCACAAACAGTTTGGAGCGTTCCAGGTCGGGGCCACCAAATTCCCAGAATGATCCACCAATGGTGTAGATCATACCGGCCGCCATATTCACAGAACAGAAGCCACCGTGGGCAGCGTAGTTGGGCGTTCCGTACTGTTTGGCGAACATACCGGTGAGGGCCTGCATCTGGTCGCGACCGGTGAACAGAGCGAATTTTTTGGGGTCGGTAGCACGCAGGTGAGCCATACGCTCTTCCATGATGTCGAAGGCCTGGTTCCAGGAAATTTCTTCGAAATCGGAATCACCACGCATACTGCCCTGCTTACGCAGCAGCGGCTTGGTGAGTCGCGCAGGCGAATATTGTTTCATAATACCCGAGGCGCCCTTGGCACAGATTACACCCTTATTTAATGGATGATCCGGATTACCCTGGATATAACGAACTTCGTCGTCGCGTATTGTTACCCGGATGCCGCAACGGCAAGCACACATGTAACAGGTGGTGTTTTTGACTTCGATGCGACCCTCAGGCTGTTTAATCGCATCGTGTAGCACTTTTTTAGTCATACTTGGAACCTGCCCTTGTAAAGTGGCGGCGATTATAATGAATCTGACATTTACTGACTAATCACCATTGTTAAGCGTTTCATAAAATTCTTAAATACTACTATATTGCGAAATATCAAAATTATCACTTTTATCCTGTCGCTTTCCAGAAAAACTGGCATGAATCTAGCTTATAAGTCATTGTTTAAATTGTGAATATTGACTCAAATCATTTCAGCACTGCACTATCACCTGCACACCCGGTCAGAGCAATATCACTTGTATTAGTGATTTATTAAATCAGGTTATTATTTTGAATTTTCTCGTATAATTACTAACTATGACTCAACTCATCGACCAGTTTGGACGCAGTATCGACTATGTACGGGTATCGGTGACCGACCGATGCGACCTGCGCTGCAGTTATTGCATGCCCAAACACTTTCGCGACTTCCATGAACCGGATGAATGGCTCAGCTTCGATGAGATTGAGCGAGTTATTGCCACCTTTACCCGCATGGGCACCCGACGTATTCGCCTCACCGGCGGAGAACCCCTGGTGCGTAAAGACATTGCCAGCCTGGCCAGAAGACTGTCTGCCCTGCCGGGCCTGGATGATCTTTCTCTCAGCACCAATTGTACGCGCATGAGCAAACAAGCCAAAGCCCTGAAAAACGCTGGCATCAACCGCATCAATGTCAGCCTGGACAGCCTGGACGCCGACAAATTCAAACAACTGACCGGCGGTAAGCTGGATAAAGTACTGGATGGCCTGATGGCGGCTAAACAGGCCGGACTCAGCCCCATCAAGATCAATATGGTGCTAATGAAAGACATCAATGATAACGAAGTGGAATCCATGGTGGCTTTCTGCATCGAGCACGGCTTTACCCTGCGCTTTATCGAGACCATGCCGGTAGGTGACATGGGCCGTAAGGCCACCGAGAGCTTTGTCGACTTACAGCAGATCAAGGCACGACTGGCAGAAAGCTTCGACCTGGTCCCCGGCGTCATGCCAGGTGGTGGCCCAGCCCGTTACATGCAGGTGGCTGGCACTGATATCAATATCGGCTTTATCACCCCCCTGTCACAGCATTTCTGCGAAACCTGCAACCGGGTACGCCTGTCCGCAGATGGCACCATTTATACCTGTCTGGGCGACGAACATCACTTTGAATTACGACCTCTGCTGCGAGCGGGCATTTCCGATGACGAACTGGAACAAGCCATACGCTCGGCCATTAACATGAAACCTGAACGTCACGAATTTAACGAGAAGCCGGAAAAAGTACTCAGGTTTATGTCATATACGGGTGGTTAATCAAACCAGTTATTAAAACAGATAACGAGTACCAAAGCTGGTAAACCAGTCACTGTCAGTAACCCCATAAGCAAAATCAAGCCTTAAATCCACTCTTACAAAGGCCGGTATCTTCCAGCGAATGCCGGCACCCACTCCGATATTCAGTGGCTGATGAAACATTTGTTCAATTTCATCATAAGTATTACCCATGTCCAGAAAATATACATAACGCAACGTTGGATAACGCCCAAAAGTATGCAGATACTCCATATTGATGAGTAACATGCTGTTACCCTGAAACCGGTCACGGTCATAACCCCGCAAATCGCCACGATAATCCAGGGTAAACGCATTGTCTCCCAGTACATCATCCGTGGAATGCCCAAGCACCGTCTGGACATTCAAATTGTCATCGGGTCTCGACTTGAACCGGTAATAACTTCGGTAAAACAATAGTTGTTTGACATATTCCGATGTACTGCCCAATCGCTCATCCGAAACATCCAGTCTATACCCATAGCGTTTTCCGCTACGGTTATAAAGGTGCTCATGTACCTTTTCAAAACCATATTCAGCAAAAACGTTAATGGCTTCAAGCTCATCCACCACCAGGCGACTATTTATATCCTCGTACTCACGACCAATATAGCCCATACCCATGAGAATATATCGACCATATTTACGCCTTTCCGGATTAATCCACTTTACGATGATAACTCCCAGTGATTGCTCGATTTGATTTTGAATTACATCATCAGCATTTGTGCCAACATTGTTTTCATTGCTGATTCTAAATTCCAT
>JBLYYN010000223.1:0-13906 GCA_048550535.1 Gammaproteobacteria bacterium | reverse complement strand
TCTGAACTGGCCTATGGTGTGAATGGACCACCACAAATTGGCCCCAACTCAGTACTGATTTTCGAAATTGAACTGCTGGAAATCAAGAAAAGTTAATTAGATTTATGCCACAGAGGCTCAGAGTTCACAGAGCAATATGATTATATAAATATCTCTGTGCTCTCTGTGGCTCCGTGGCAAAAAATCTCCTATTCAATATTCTGTACCTGTTCCCGCATCTGCTCGATCAACACTTTTAACTCCACCGAGGCCTGAGTGGTGGTGATATCCACCGACTTGGATCCTAAAGTATTCGCTTCGCGGTTGAGTTCCTGCATGATGAAATCCAGCCGACGACCGATGGCTTCGTCGCGCTTGAATATATCCACCAGCTCCTGGAAATGGCTATCCAGTCTATCCAGTTCTTCATCGACATCCATTTTCTGGGTGAGGTATACCAGTTCCTGTTCGAAACGGTCCATATTGGGTTCGGCTTTGAGTTCCGCCAGTCGTGCAAGAATTTTTTCCCGCTGAGCCTGAATAATCTGCGGCCGGCGACTTCGTTCTTTGGCCACTATTTCCACCATGGCCTGACTACGTTGCTGCACCATCGATTCCATGCGCTGGCCTTCGCTTTCTCTAACCTTAACCAGCTCTATCAGCGTTTTTTCCAGTAAATCCATGGTGGCCTGTAACACAGGCTTAAGATCATGTTCCGGCTCTTCCACCACACCTGGCCAGCGCAATACATCCATCAGATTCATAGCGCTGGGCTGATGCAATTGTTTGTTCACCACCTGACAACCTTTGACCAGGGCGCTGGCCAGCTCTTCATTCACCACTATCCCAGAAGCCAGACTGGCATTGGCCTTGTAACGCAGAGCCACTTCAACCTTACCTCGATTCAGGTATTTGGCCACCGCTTCACGCACCTGCATCTCCAGGCTACGCAGTTCTTCGGGGATTTTGACGAACACATCGAGGTAACGGTGGTTGACCGATCGTATTTCCCACACCAGGGCGCCCCACGCCTGTTCATTGGATTGTCGTGCAAATGCGGTCATGCTTCGGGTCATAAAATTATTCTCATAAGTGTTTTTTTCATTCTAGCACGCATAACACCAATGCCCGCTACACCCATACCCATGACATGCGTATAATCCACGATTCAGATCACTCGAGGACAATTTATGAGACCCAGCGGCCGCGCAGCTGATGACATGCGACAAGTCACCATCACCCGTAATTACACCATGCATGCCGAAGGCTCCGTGTTGATCGAGTTTGGTAATACCCGGGTATTATGCACCGCCACGGTGGAAAACCGGGTCCCGGGCTGGATGCGCGGCAAGGGCCAGGGCTGGGTCACCGCAGAATATGGCATGCTTCCCCGATCCACCAACAGCCGCACCGGTCGTGAAGCCTCTCGGGGCAAACAGGGTGGCCGCACCCTGGAAATCCAGCGCTTGATTGGCCGATCATTGCGAGCAGCGGTCGATCTGGAAGCCCTGGGTGAAAACTCCATCACCCTGGACTGCGACGTGATACAGGCCGATGGCGGTACCCGCACCGCCTCCATCACCGGCGCCTATGTGGCCCTGGCCGATGCCATACAGCACATGCTGGATAAAAAAATCATCAAGAAAAACCCCTTACATGGCAAAGTAGCCTCGATTTCTGTTGGTATCTACCAGGGTACGCCAGTACTGGACCTGGATTACGCAGAGGATTCCAATGCCGAAACCGATATGAACGTGGTCATGAACGATGCCGAAGCCTTCATTGAAATCCAGGGCACCGCCGAGGGTCATGCCTTCCGTATGGATGAACTCAATGCCATGCTGGATCTGGCCCGAAAGGGTATTAATGAATTATTTGCTGTGCAGGATGAGGTCATCCCATCATGAAAAAAATAGTGCTGGCCAGTAGTAACGCTGGCAAGGTTCGTGAAATCAACAAGCTGTTGTCCATCTATGACATAGAAGTGATTCCACAAACCGAATTCGATATTCCAGATGCCGTGGAAGATGGTTTGAGTTTTGTAGAAAATGCCATCATCAAAGCCCGTCACGCGGCCAAACTCAGTGGCTTGCCGTCCATATCCGACGATTCAGGTATCGAGGTGGATGCGCTCAACCACCGCCCCGGTATTTATTCCGCCCGCTATTCCGGTGAAGGTGCCAATGCTGAGAAAAATAACCAGAAAATGCTCGAAGAATTAAAAAACATTGCCGAAACCGGTCGCACTGCCCGTTACCAGTGTGTGATGGTATTCATGCGCGATGGCGATGACCCCTGCCCCCTCATCGCACACGGCTCACTGGAAGGCACAATCATGCAGGCCCCCCAGGGCGAAGGTGGTTTTGGTTACGATCCCATTTTCTGGTTAGCAGAACACAACTGTGCTGCCGCAGAACTGAGCCTTGAAGACAAGAATAAAATCAGCCACAGGGCTAAGGCGTTGAATGATCTGGTGGCGCAATTGAAACAGGCGGGAATTATTACAGGTTAATGGTTGATGGTTGATGGTTATAGGTCTGAAGTCATAAGTCGGAAGTCGGAAGTCCAGGGCAAATAAACAGTTTCAAGTTAAAAGTAAAAGCACGATTTCTGACTTATGACTTATGACTTATGACTTATGACTTACGACTTACGACTTACGACTTACGACTTACGACCTACGACCTACGACCTATAACTTAAAACTTATAACTATCATTTCTAATGCCTGTTTTGTTATGCCAAGATATTAATCTTGATGACTTAAGCCAGCTGCTAAACCGCTATGGCATTAAGATCAAACCGGTGGCGGACAATAGCGTTATCCCCGGCAGCTGGTTTGGTGATTCGGAAGCCGGTCTGGTAGATAACGAATTGCATGTTCGTAGCGACACACCGGTTCACTCCGCCTTGCATGAAGCCTGTCATTACATCTGTATGGATGATCATCGTCGGCAGCAATTACATACTAATGCCGGGGGTGATTATAATGAAGAAAATGGGGTGTGTTATTTGCAGATATTACTCGCCAATTTTCTGCCAGACTTCAGTAGTGAACGTATGTTTCAGGACATGGATGAATGGGGTTATAGCTTTCGGCTGGGATCGGCACAGACCTGGTTCGAGCAGGATGCCGAGGATGCCCAGGCCTGGTTGATCGGCCATGGTTTGATTGATGAACACAATCAGCCATTGTGGTGTTTGCGTCGTTAAATACACCCTGACGTGTCATTTCGACCAGAGGGAGAAATCTTATTCTGAGTGGCGCATTAATATCAAACATTTAAGATTTCTCCCTCTGGTCGAAATGACAAAATAATCCAAGTATCCTTATAATTACCCCACAAAAAAAGGAGGCCTAAGCCTCCTTTTAATTCGATGACATCCAGTTAATCAGAAATTGAAATTAAGCTGGGCACTGAGAATATTGACATCGGCCTCATAAGTACCGGTTACCGTGTGCTCAAATGATGCATCGGTATTATTGATATCCGTATCTGAAACAAACAGATGGCTATAACCTATGTCCATAGACATATCGGCAGAAAAGTTATATCCCAGACCAAAACTCAGCCAGGTTCGATTATCCCCCGGAATTCGAGGAGTACGATCTTCGGCTGACGGAATCGGCGTCTGATCATAGGCGATACCGGCCCGGTAGATCATAGAACTATCCTGTCTGTAATTGATGCCCAAGGCAAAACGATAGGAGTCATCCCAGTTTTCCGGAATCGTAGCCGTAGGTTGACTGTTGTCGAAATTGATCACCAATTCATCAAAGTTGCTCCACCGGGTCCAGGTGATATCGGCCATCAGCGCCAGCTTGTCATTGACATCCCGGTAATAGCTGGCCGAGAGTGTTTCTGGCAACTCTATCGAAGCGGTGATTCCGGTATCGACAAACAGTGGCGATACCACTGCAGTCAGAAAATTAGTCAGCGCAGCTGATTGAGTAAAATCAACCTCACCCTCCAGATCCTGTTTAACCGAGGAACGATAGGCCACACCCAGTCTCGATTTTTCATCCAGATCATAGAGCACACCAATATTCCATCCAATACTCCAGTCATCACCAGACAAAGACTGGGAGCTGTCTAAAGGTTCGCTCGCTAATGTAGCAGTGGTCCCCATTAACGTATTACAGGTTGTTAGATCTACAGAAGCAGTAGCTTTAAGGCAAATAGCCGCTGAATCCAGCTGGTTGCTCAATGTCGCCTCGATATATTGAATACTTAAACCGAACCCTACGGATAATTTGTCCGTGGCCCTGGCTGCAAAACTTGGGTTGATATTAATGGTCTGCACTTCTGAATCGACTGCGGTATAACGCCCCACCCAGCCATCGTCGTATTCGGTTGCTAAACCAAAGGGCACAGTAATACCAATTCCAAAAAACGAATCATTACCAAGTTCGGTAACATAATAAAAATTAGGTACCAGTGACGAGGTACCGCCGTCATCATTGCTACCTGGCAGGCTACCACCACCACCAGGAAGGAGCGGATTAGTTGTTGAACCTGTATCCGTATAATCAGCAGCAGTAGAGATAAAATGACCTGCAACAATGATCTGGCTGCCCGACAACCGTGTCATACCCGCTGGATTAAAATAGACGGTAGATGCATCGTCCGCGATGGCCGAACCACCGGCAAAGGCATTACCCATGCCACTGGCGCTGTTTTCGATTAAGGCAAATCCCGAAGCCTGTACCTGGGAGGTTACGCCTGATGATACTACTGCCAGGGCGATGGCCGCTGACAAACCCTTTGGAGATATTCTCATTAGTGCTCTTCCTGTTTGTTGTTGTATTGTCATTTTTTTTAATCATACCCCTGACAGAAAAATTATCAATCCGCAGATGGTTTAAAGCGACGATCAATGCAGATGGTGTCAGTTTCGTGGCAGTAAGCCACAATCACTGACCGGGTCCACATCATTATAAAATCTATTTCTGAGGCAGAGCTCTGGGTCTACGGTTTTCATCTATGGCCACATACACCAGGTTGGCTTCGGTGACCATGCGGGTATTGATCTCTCCGTTCTCGATTTGCTGGGCATAAACCTGGACATGCACCTTGATGGAGCTTCGACCGGTATCGGTGATATCGGCATAACAGGCCACCAGGTCCCCCACAAATACCGGGTGTTTGAACTCGAAGGAGTCCACGGCCCGGGTCACAATGGCGCCTTTGGCACGAATTTGGGCCGGAACACTGCCGGCAATATCCACCTGGGACATAATCCAGCCGCCGAATATACTACCCCCCTTGTTGGCATCGGATGGCATGGCGAGTATGCGTAATACCGGCACTCGCCCTTCAGGTAAGCCGGTTTCACTCACAATGTATGCCCCTTATACATAGCCTGGATCTCATCCTTGTAACGTTCCATCACCTTGGCACGTTTGACTTTTAAGGTTGGTGTGAGCAAACCGTTATCCACGGTCCATTCATCCTTGAGTAGGGTAATTTTACGCACCCTGGCATAGCCGGGGAACTGCTTGATATGCTCGCTGATAATGCTGAGCACCACTTTTTCAACATGGCTGCTACGTATGGCCTCCGGATTATCCGGGTGCAGGCTAAGATTAACCGCCAGATCAGCCCAGGCATCAGGATTAAGTACCAATAAAGCGGACAGGTAGGGACGGCCCTCACCGATAATCATCACCTGATCAAACAGGGAATCCAGAGCTATAGTCATTTCCATATCATTGGGCGGTACTTTTTCGCCATTGGCTAAAACGATGATGTCCTTCAAACGGCCGGTTATATAGATGTGGTTGTTTTTTTCATCGATGCGCGCCTTGTCACCGGTTTTCAGCCAGCCATCCTCAGTGAATGTTTCCTGTGTCGCATGCTCTTTTTTCCAGTAGCCTTTCATAACCGCGTCACTGCGAGTCTGCAGCTCATCATTGTCACCGATGCGTACCTCAACACGAGGAAGTACGGTGCCAATACTGGCGGGTATATTATCATCCACTCGGTTCACCGATATGATCGGGCTGGTTTCTGTCAAACCATAGCCCTGTACCAGTGGCAGCCCAAGCCCAATAAACAATTGAGCCACTTCTGGCGACAACGGCGCTCCCCCACATATGGCCAAGCCCAGGCGACCACCGAGCTTTTCCATCACCTTAGCCGCAACCAGCTTTTCCAGCATCGGCCATAATAAAATGGATGGGTTCCAGCCCGCCTGCTTCTGTTCAAACTGAAATCTGTCCCAGCCCGATTTCAGCGCCAGTTTAAATAAGGCTCTGGCAACGGGCGACTTTGAACTCAGGCCATCCATAATTTTTCCATACACTCGCTCATATATTCGAGGCACAGATACCAGCACAGTAGGCTTTACTACCACCAAATCCTCACCCAGCTGTGGAATGGAACGGGCATAAGCGACTTCTGAACCCAATGCCATGGGCATGTAATAGCCAACCGTACGCTCCAGCATGTGTGACAGGGGCAGGAAGGACAAAAACACCTCGTTCTGATCCCAGGTGATACATTCACTACCGGCATAGGCATTACTAAGAATATTTTTATGGGACAGCATCACACCTTTAGGACGGCCGGTGGTGCCGGAAGTGTAAACTATAGTGGCCAACTCATCCGACCCAGCTTCCTGGCTCTGTAACTCACCTTTTAAACCAAACACCCAGTCTGACAGAGATTCCAGCCGGTGATCATCCGGCCCATCGCCTTCTGATATATGGGCCACACTAATAATGCGTATCAAGCCTCCCAGATCGACATCACTGGCCAGAAGTGATTTCCACTGAGGCTTGTCCTGTACAAACAGTAATTTCACATCCGCGTGGTTGATAATGTAGGCTACATTATCCGGGCGATCGTCCACATACAGCGGCACCGTTACCAGCCCCATACCCAGTGCTGCCTGATCGAATACCACCCATTCCCGACTGTTTTGTAACATCAGCGCCACACGATCACCCGGCTGCAATCCTTCCTTGGTAAAACCGGCCTGCCAGCGGGCGATCTCCGTGGCCATCTGGCTCCAGGTGGATGTGCTCCATTCCTGGCTGGCAAAATCGTACTGGCGATAGGCTACCTTGTCCGGGTTACGGGATAGCCTTTCCCTGAATAACCCGGACAGGGTGTCTGCCTCTTGTGCTGTAATAATAAAATCTTGCATCGCTGAATCCATGTTTCTTGTTTTCGTTATTAGTATATTTGTTAGGAGGCCTCTGGTTAAGTCTGGTTGTAGCAGGCTGCGATAAAACAAATACTACTTGATCAGTAACTCCTTAGCTATCCAGCCACCACAGCCTTAACCTCAGCCCCCATTCCGTTGAGTATCCCGATTCGACAAAACGAACCATGCCGTCCTTATCGATAATGAAACTGGCCGGTACACCACGTACGCCAAAGCTTTGTGCCCAGAAACCCTGATTATCCACCAACACCGGCATATCCAGTGATTTATGTTGCAAGTAATCGATGACCTCCGCTTCACTCTCAGACCATGAAGCAACGGTGATCACGGGTCGGTCATCGGCAATGGCATCGATACTGCCATTGGAGATCTTACACACAGGGCACCAGGTGGCCCAGAAATAGACCAGCACGGGCTGGCCCCGATACTGTTCCAGATTAATCATTTCACCGCTGATCAGTTTACCGGCGATCAACGGCGCCGCTCCTGACACGGCATCGCGTAATTGCCAGGCTCGAACACCGGCAAATACTGACAAAATCAACAGAATCTGTAGTAAGCCGCTCTGCCAGCGGTGTTTTTTTAAGTAGTCTTTAATGGATTGCAGCTTGGACATGGTTAATCAACTATGGCAGAAAATATTGCCCGGACAGGTGCCGGGTAACCCTCAACAGTTAGTGAGGGATTATGCGGATCGAGAAAGCTATTCAGAGATTCAAAAGTCATCCATTCCGTCGCTCGTTGTTCTTCCGTAGTGGTGGTGCTGACATCCAGCAGTTGCACCTGTTTAAAACCACAACGTCTCAACCATAACTGCATGGCCTGTGCACTGGGCAAAAACCACACATTACGCATCTTGCCATAACGGCCCTGCGGAACCAAGGCCTGTTGCTCATCTCCTTCGATGATCAGGGTTTCCAGCACCAGTTCGCCACCGGGCCTGAGACAGCTTTTCAACTGCAACAGGTGATCTATGGGTGAGCGACGATGATACAGCACCCCCATGGAAAACACGGTATCGAAGGCATGCAGGTTTTCTGGAACGGCTTCTATACCCAGCGGCAGCACATACATGGGCAAGGCTCCGAGAAAATGCCGGATGGCGCGATACTGCATTACAAACAACGCCGAAGGGTCTATACCGATCACCAATTCAGCCCCCTCACCCAGCATACGCCAGCCGTGGTAACCATTGCCACAACCCACATCGAGGATTTTGCGCCCCTTGAGAGCCTGAATATGGCCACTCAGGCGATCCCATTTCCAGTCTGATCGCCATTCGGTGTCTATGTCTACGCCATGAATATGATAGGGCCCTTTACGCCAGGGCATCAGCTGCTTCAGCCGCTGCCTTAACTGATGTTGTTGTTCATCGGAGAGTGGATGGGTCTGGTTAACGCGGATGGCTGAGACATTCAATTCCAGTTGCTGGGGCGGATAATCAGGCAGGCTGTCGACCACCTGCTGCCAGCGATCGAGATTACCATGCCGTTCGATACTCAGGCCTCTTTCGATCTGTTCTGGCAACAGCTTCAGCCAGGGCTCCAGTTCGCTGTCGCGCATAAGCTCAAACAACGGCTGATACAACCTCATTTGATGGCCAGCATGGAGACAAAATTAAAACACTGGAACCACTGCATACTCTGCCTGAATCCCGCCTGCTCAAAGCGTTGCTGATGCAGCTCCACCGGCTCAGGGATCAACACATTATCCAGGGCCGACCGCTTCTGGCTGATTTCCAGTTCGCTATAACCATTGGCTTTTTTAAAGGCATGATGGAGTTCGGTCATCCACTCCTGCTCGGCAGCATCAAAGCCGACCTTCTCTGACACCAGCAATACGCCACCGGGCTTCAGGCCCTGATAAATCCTATCCAGCAAGGCCTGGCGATGCTCCGGAGCAATAAATTGCAGGGTGAAATTCATCACCACCAGTGAGGCCTGCTGTATCTCCACATCCCGTATATCGGCGCAGATCAGCTCTACGGGCAGATGCGCAGTGTCCTGCTTCAGGTACTGCCGGCATTGTTCAATCATGGCCGGGGAATTATCCACCGCCACAATGTCCACTGGTGTCGCCTCAATGGCATGGCGCAAAGCCAGGGTCACCGCGCCCAGTGAGCAACCCAGATCGTAACAGCGGCTGTTGTCCTGAACATACTGCCGCGCCAGTACCGGTATCATCGACAGCAGAGTACTGTAACCCGGCACCGAACGACTGATCATATCGCGGAAAACATTGACCACGGACTGGTCAAATACAAAGCCCGTAATGGCCTCGAATGGCTGTGCGTATAAAGAATCCTGACCTTTAATATCGCTCATGCAAGCGTTTACCCAATGCATCAAATGTGTATATTCTACATGGAATCAGGTATAAATAACCCTTCTCCCCCTTTTGTTCAACACCAACTGTTGCTGTAGCACGAGCCATGAATTTGTATAAATACCCCGATTTATATTCATACCAGATTGAACAGGCAGAGCAGCTTAACCACAAACTCTACCAGGGCTTTCTCAGCCATGTGGACGATGGGGATATCAGGCGAAGTCATCACTTCGGCGGACGTTATGAAAATATTTATATCGACTCGGAAAAAATTCCTGAGCTGGACACCATCCTTCATCAGGCCATAGCCTGTGCCAGTGAAATACTGAACAAACCAGTCACCAAACTCAAAGCCGGACTCTGGTTCAACGCCATGGGCAAAGGCCAGGTCACCACGGCACACCGCCACGACGACGATGATGAGTTATTATCTGCCGTGTATTATATCCGTACTCCGCAGAATTCCGGCCAGTTGATATTAAGTGATCAAAACCTGCGCGCTGAGATAACCCCCAAAGCAGGCCTGTTCATGTTTTTTCCACCAGATATGATGCATGAAGTGACGGTGAATAATAGTGAAGAGATGAGGTTATCGTTGGGGATTAATATTGGGCCGAAGTGATGTTTATTTAACCTCAATGAAACTTACTTCAAGTTATTGATATGTTTTCTCTTGAGCATTGGTTTCGCCTGCTGGCGAATTACTTCTTTGTCTTCAGCAACAAAGAAGATAACCAAGAAAATGCCGCCCCGAGTCGCAAACCACTATGCAAAAAAATAAAAGCGCATAGTGGTTCCTTCGTCACTCGCGATTTATGAGGCTGCTGCGGAACTCACAAACAATAAAAATCATTGTTTGCTCAGACATTCTCGCAGAAAGCTTGCACATTAATCATGCGCTCCTCGGCTTGATCAATGGGGAATTTGAAAGCAAAAACAAAACTCAAATCCCGTGCTCTTGGTGATTACCCCTTTGGAGTGAGCTGAGGAGGGAGTGATTTATGAGGAAGCTTTCTGCGAGAATGTCTGAACAAACAATGCATTTTATTGTTTGTGGCCGATAATTGCTCGGCAACTGCTCCATGCTTTGCTCTACTACTTATATCCATATAAGCATCCTGCAATATCGGCATTCACCACATCCATGTGGCTTAGTTCCGCATTAGGGCAGGACGCCCGTAAGTAGAACAACGCAGGAGCAGTTGTCGAGCAGGCACATTCATCATGTGGCGACGAGAGCACATTTCTTTGGTTACTTTCTTTGTGTGCCAAAGAAAGTAACTCGCCCTCAAGGCGAAATCAATGCAGAAAAACAGCACCACAACAAAAATACCAAAAAACTGTCATTATCCTGCAACACTCTCACACCACAATATCCCTCGAAACCAAAAAACGAGGAATAGACATGCACATGAATCAATTAGAGGGTGCTGAGCATGCAAGCACAGCGAATGCACCATTACACAACGACACTCATAACTCATCCAGTCATTTTGATGATCGTATGGACGAACTATTAAACATTGCGGAAACGCTGGTTCTAAGCAAGGGCGTGTTCCACCTCACCCTGCATTTTTCCAGCAGCCAGATTAAGTGCTGTACTTTTGATAACCCCTATAGTTTCCAGCTATATACTGCCGATGAAGTGTTTTCTGAGGATTTCATGCGCCATTTTGCGCCGCTGGAATCAAAGCTGTCCACTCGCATTGAGCGTAACCAGGTGCGACCGATTCTGAATGCACTGAAATGGCTACGCTCTAAAAAGCATGGCAGTGAATTGAGAAATGCCTCCCTGCATATGATCAATGGCTATATCGGTCTAAGCTTTGCTTATGATGATACTCGCTACATTAATTTCCGCGAATTGATTCTGCCGACCATGACCACCAACGCATAAACTTACTTCCAGCCGGTGGCTTCGGCCACACCCTTACCCAGATCGGCCGGGGAGCGAACAATGTTCACCCCGGCCTTTTCTAATGCCTGGAATTTCTCTTCTGCAGTACCCTTACCGCCAGCGATGATGGCACCGGCATGGCCCATGCGTTTGCCTTTGGGCGCAGTACCACCGGCAATAAATGCAGTCACCGGTTTACTGACATTGGTCTGGATGAATTCCGCAGCCTCTTCTTCAGCGGTGCCACCAATTTCACCCACCATGAGAATCGCTTCGGTTTCCGGGTCCTGTTCAAACAGGGTTATACAATCGATAAAATTCATACCGGGTATAGGGTCGCCACCAATACCGATACAGGTACTCTGGCCAAAACCCAGATCCGTGGTTTGCTTTACCGCTTCATAGGTAAGCGTTCCGGAACGGGAAACCACACCCACTTTCCCCGCTTTATGTATTTCTCCGGGCATGATGCCGATTTTGCATTCATCGGGCGTAATAATACCGGGGCAATTGGGGCCGATGAGTCTTACCCCCGCATTGTCCACCGCGATTTTGGCCTGCAACATATCCAGCGCAGGAATACCTTCGGTAATGCAGACAATGAGCTCAATACCGGCATCCACAGCTTCCAGGATGGAATCCTTACAAAATGCGGCTGGCACGTAAATCACCGAGGCGGTGGCTGCAGTATTGGTGACCGCTTCTTTTACCGTATTGAATACCGGTAACTCCAGGTGCGTTTGCCCCCCCTTACCCGGGGTGACACCCCCCACCATCTGGGTGCCGTATGCGATGGCCTGCTCTGAATGGAATGTACCCTGCTTACCGGTAAAACCCTGGCAGATCACTTTGGTATCCGCATTGATCAGTACGCTCATTGATCATCTCCGGCAGCCGCTACGACTTTTTGTGCAGCTTCGGTTAACCCCTGGGCTGAAATAATATTAAGCCCGCTGGCAGACAGTATCTCCAGGCCTCGTGCGGCATTGTTACCTTCCAGTCGCACTACCACGGGTACCTTTATACCCACTTCTTCCACCGCACCAATAATACCTTCCGCAATCAGGTCACATCTCACGATGCCACCGAAAATATTCACCAGTACAGCATGCACATTGTCATCGGACAGAATAATTTTAAACGCCTCGGCCACCCGTTCACTGGTCGCGCCACCCCCCACATCGAGGAAGTTGGCCGGTTCGCCACCGTGCAGTTTAATCAGGTCCATGGTGGCCATGGCCAGTCCGGCACCATTCACCATGCAACCGATATTGCCGTCCAGCGCGATGTAATTCAGGTCCCACTCCTTGGCCCGGTTTTCCCGCTCATCTTCCTGGGAGGAATCGCGCATTTCTACCAGTTCTGGCTGTCGGTACAGGGCACTGTCATCAATGTTGATCTTTCCATCGAGACAGATCAGATCACCCTTCTGGGTGACCACCAGTGGATTGATTTCCACCAGGCTCAGGTCTTTCTCAATAAATAACCGGGATAAACTGATCAGCACTTTAGTGAGCTGATTAATCTGCTTGCCTTCCAGTCCCAGCCCAAAGGCCAGTTTACGACACTGATAGGGCATCAGTCCCAGCATAGGATCAACCGTGGTGCGCAGAATTTTTTCCGGTGATTCTGTGGCTACTTTCTCGATTTCTACGCCACCTTCCGTGGACACCATGATCACCACACGTCGCGTGGCGCGATCGATGACGGCACCCACATACAGCTCACGATCAATATCACAGGTTTCTTCGATAAGAACATGGTTAATGGGTTGGCCCTCAGCAGTGGTCTGATAAGTCACCAGCCTGGAACCAATCATCTCGCCAACAATATGTGCCACCTGTTCGGCATTATCCACCAGTTTTACACCACCGGCTTTACCCCGACCACCGGCATGAACCTGGGCCTTGACCACCCATTTGTCGCCACCCAGATTATTAAGTATGGCAGGGACATCACCGGCAGCACTGACGATGTGGTTACTGGGCACGGGCATGCCATATTTGGCGAACAGTTGTTTCGCCTGGTATTCATGCAAATTCATATTGTCTTCACTTTTTATTCAGCGGCTGTGATCTAATCATTTAGACAACAGACTTTTCAGTTTTTACGCCGTTTCGGTGCCATGTGGATGGCTTTATTATTGACGCCCAGGGCCGCTTCATGCAACGCCTCGGACAAAGTTGGGTGAGCAAAAACAGTCAGCCCCAGATCCTCCGCACTCAGTTCCATGGTTACGGCTATCACTGCCTGTGCAATCATTTCCGAGGCCAGCGGCCCCAGTATGTGCACACCCAGTATGCGATCGGTTTTACCATGGGACAGAACCTTGACCAGTCCCGTGGTTTCCCCCATGGCTTTGGCACGTCCACTGGCTAAAAAAGGAAACATACCGACCTTGTAATCTTCACCGGCGGTTTTTAGATGCTGCTCGGTTTTACCCACCCAGGCAATTTCCGGATGAGTATAAATGACTGCGGGTACCAGGTCATATTTCATTTCTGCGAATTCACCCGCAATCAGTTCCGC
>JBLYYN010000222.1:0-12102 GCA_048550535.1 Gammaproteobacteria bacterium | reverse complement strand
TCGATCTCTTTCAATCTACTGGGTAACTCATTCAGCGGGATGCTTTTTGAAGCACCCACTGACCATGCTGCATGTTCCTCTTTAAACCGAATGTCAATCAGCTGTGCTTTTTCTTCTTTCAAAAGACTGATCAATCGTTTGCTATTTATTTTCATGTCTTTTCTGGCTTCGTAATCAAAGCTGGAAATGTATTGTTCCAATGACTCATTACCGGAGTATGCCGGCACACAAAAAAGCAGTAAAAGCACGCTAGTAAATAAAGATTTCATGTTTATCCCCTAAATTCGGCGCTGACTCAGGCATTTACATCAGTGTTATACATTATACAGGGATTAATCACTGATGTTGCTTACTGAATCGCATGCCGACTTTGTCTGAAGTGAGAATGTTGTAATCGCTCACCCGGCACTGACGTGGTGCGTCACTGAGCAGTATGGTGATCGGCACCCTGTTTGTAGTGGTCCTGAGTGGCAAAGTGTTCTGGGGCATTGGGAATCCCTGCGAAGCCACTGGCGTGAACTGGATTTTGTCACCAATGTGTCTGCGCAAAACGAAATTGTGCTCGGAATGATCGCTGTGTTGCATGTGCTGGCATATGATCAACTTACGGGTTTAAACACCAGTGCATGCATTAGGACTGTATCATCAAAGCAAATTAATCTTAGAGTTAATCGTGGATCGAGCCTGGTTTCTACTATTATTAGAAATAACAGCCGTCTGATCGTCAGTTAATCGTCCTGGGCAGAAGGCAGGGCTGAGCTTTTTTTACAGCCAATAATCCTTGATTACACTGAATGTGCGAAAATTACCAAATTTCGCGCTGCGGCGGCCAAGGCTGCACGCCCTATGCCTGATACACTGAGTTGTTTGCACCTTCGATTGAGGAGAGAGGGTAAGATGTCACAAAATTTATATGTCACAGGTGCTGAGCGAGGCAGTGGCAAATCCGCCATTGTGCTGGGCATGATGGAGTTATTATTGGGGCACGCTGGTAAGGTCGGGTTTTTCCGGCCGGTGATTCCAGCCCACCACTATCCCGATCGACTGATACATTTGATTGCCACACATTATCGGTTGGACCTGCCCTACGAGGCCATGTACGGCTGCACCAGTGATGAGGCACGTGAACTCATGGCTGCCGATCGAAATGACCAACTTCTCGGTCGCATACTGGAGAAATACAAACGCCTCGAGGCCGAATGCGATAGCGTACTATGTGCCGGAACCGACTACGCTGATTCCGGGCATTCGGCACCGGAGTTCGATTTCAATGCCGATGTAGCGAATAACCTGGGCTGTCTGATCATGCCGGTGGTGCGTGGTGACGACCGCACGGTGGCGCAAATTGCCGACACCACCACGGCTTTCAAGAAGGCCTTGCTGGAGCGCGACTGTGATATCGGGGCCATTGTGGTGAACCGCGTGAAGCAGACTCAGGCCGACGAGCTGCTGCAGGTGCTTAAGCGCTCCTTGCGTGGACTCATCCCGGTGTATGTAGTTCCTGATGAGCCTTCGCTGGATCAGCCGACGATTTCCGATATTGCACAGACCCTTGGCGCCGACCTGGTCTATGGCGAGGCGGAGCAGCTCACTCGCGAAGTCAACGATTTCAAGATCGCGGCTATGGAGGTGCCGGACTTCCTGCAATATATTGAAGCCGGTGGCCTCATCATCACCCCCGGTGATCGGACTGATATCATTCTGGCCAGCCTGATGTCCTATCCCTCGACCCATTACCCGCAGATCGCCGGTATCCTGCTGACCGGTGGTCAGGCCCTGGCCGAGCCGGTCAAGCGCCTGGTCGATGGCCTCAGTGCTTTGCCCTTTGCCGTGCTCAGTGTCGCCACCGATACCTTTACCACGGCTATGAACGTGAGTCGGGTGGCAGCCACACTGACTGCGGAAAACGAGCGTAAAATTGCGGCCGCCCTTGGGGCCATAGAGAAAAACATTGACCTGAAGGCACTGGATCAGCGCCTGACCAGCGCAAGCACCAGCCGCGTGACACCGCTGATGTTCGAGCACGATCTCATACGCCGGGCCAAAATAGTGAGACGACGTATTGTTCTGCCGGAGGGGGAGGAAGAACGTATCCTGAGAGCCGCCGAAATCCTTACCCTGCGTGAGGTGGCCGATATCATCCTGCTGGGTGATGAGGAGAAAGTGCGCAAGCGCATCGAGGCGCTGGGATTACACCTTGAACGGGCCGAGATCATCGATCCGCTAAGTTCAGAAATGCGCCAGCAATACGCCGAGACTTACTTCAAACTTCGAGAGCACAAGGGTATCTTGCTGGATATGGCCTATGACACCATGGCCGATGCCAGTTATTTCGGCACCATGATGGTCCACCTGGGTCATGCCGATGGCATGGTTTCCGGTGCCGTGCACACCACCCAGCATACCATTCGACCCACGTTCGAAATTATCAAGACCCGCCCGGGCATCTCGATCGTTTCCAGTGTGTTCATTATGTGCCTGGAGGATCGCGTTCTGGTGTATGGCGACTGTGCGGTGAATCCCAATCCCAATGCGATGCAACTGGCAGACATCGCGGTCAGTTCAGCACAGACTGCGCAGATGTTAGGTATAGAACCGAGAATTGCCATGCTGTCCTATTCCACCGGAGAGTCCGGCAAGGGCGAGGCGGTGGACAAGGTGCGCGAGGCGACACGCATTGCCAAGGAGCTGCGCCCCGACCTCAAACTTGAAGGTCCACTACAGTACGATGCTGCAGTGGATGCCAGCGTCGCCAGGACCAAGCTGCCGGACAGTGAGGTGGCGGGTAGCGCCACGGTGTTCATCTTTCCCGATCTCAATACGGGTAACAATACCTACAAGGCGGTGCAGCGTTCAGCCCATGCTGTGGCTATAGGCCCGATCCTGCAGGGCCTGAATAAACCGGTCAACGATCTGAGTCGTGGTTGCACGGTAACGGATATCCTCAATACCGTTGCCATCACGGCCATTCAGGCGCATACAGGAGTCGAAGACAGTTGAAGATACTGGTTCTGAATTCAGGTAGCTCGTCCATTAAATATCAGTTGCTGGAGATGCCGAGCGCAAGGCTGCTGGCCGCCGGTCATCTGGAGCGTATCGGCGAGGCGGAGGCTCAGCTTACCCATCGCTGGCACAATAGTGAGGGTGAGCAGGACACCCAGGTGCAGCAACTCTGCATCAGCGATCACCGTGCCGGTCTGGTGGTGATTACCGAATTGCTGGGCGAAGCGGTGCCGCTGACAGCTATTGGCCATCGCGTGGTACATGGTGGTGAGGCTTTCCGTGCGCCGACACGTATCAATGCCAGGGTCATGGAGATGCTGCATGGTGTGAGTGGACTGGCACCCCTGCATAATCCGGCCAACCTGACGGGCATCGAGGTCTGTCTTGAGCTGTTTGCGGATATTCCCCAGGTGGCGGTGTTTGATACCGCGTTTCATCAGAGTATGCCGGCACAGGCCTATCGATACGCCTTACCCGAGTCGCTGTATACAGATCATGGTGTGCGCCGCTACGGCTTTCACGGCACCTCCCATGCCTACGTTGCCAGACAGGCGGCGATGCATCTGCAGCAACCGCTGCAATCGCTCAACCTGATCACCCTGCATCTGGGTAATGGAGCCAGTGTCGCGGCCATTCAGGGAGGATGCTGTATCGACACTTCCATGGGCATGACGCCGCTGGAAGGTTTGATGATGGGTACGCGTTGTGGTGATATCGACCCGGCGGTGGCGTTTTATCTGCAGCGCGTGACCGCACAGGACAGCGCCGCCATCGAGTCACTTTATAATCATGACAGTGGCCTCAAGGGCATCTGTGGTGAGAACGATATGCGGGAAGTGTTAGGCCTGGCCGATGCTGGCAACCAGGCTGCACAACTCGCCATCGATATGTATTGCTATCGCATCAAGAAATACATCGGTGCCTATTATGCCGCACTGGGCCGCGTTGATGGCATAGTATTCACCGCGGGTATCGGCGAGAATGCACCGCGCGTACGCCAGCAGAGCTGTAGCGGTCTCGAGGCACTGGGTATAGCCATAGACGAAAACATAAATGCGAATGCCCAGGGCGATGTGTGCGAGATTCAGCAGTCGAATGCATCGATCAAAGTGCTGGTGGTGCAGACCAACGAAGAACTGGAGATTGCGCGACAGACCCTTGAGTGTGTTGAATCCTGGTCCAGGGAGTCTCTGATCAAGTCGTGATGGTTTGACACTGGCTAAAAGCGTCCAGTTTTCCCCCGATTTCGTTGCAATAAAATAACGACCGTCTCACCAGTTGAAAAATCTAAACACTCATCGCAGCCTGCTACAACCAGACTTAATCAGAGGTTCCCTGGTTAGCTAAGCCTTATAAGGACGAGGTCATCACTGAGTTAATAACTGGGGTCATACATCAGCTCTTCTATTGCTTTCGAAAGATCCCTGGGGCGTGGTTTTTGTGCCAGGTTTTGTGCATAGGCGGTTTCTGCCACGGCACAGGCAATTTTTAAAGAGATAGCCCGCAAATGATTAAGTGGTGGGAAAATACTGCCCAGTTGCAGATGTTCCGGTTTAACCATGCTGGCCAGGGCATCGGCGGCGGCGAGGAACATGTCGTCCACGATTTGACTGGCCTCGCAGGCGATGGCACCTAATCCAACACCTGGAAAGACATAGGCATTGTTTCCCTGCCCTGGGTGGAAGGCCCTGTCTTTATAGTTAACCACTTGCGAAGGGCTGCCACTGGCAAATATAGCTCTGCCATCGGTCCATTCATAAGCCTGTTGTGCAGTACACTCGGTATGTGATGAAGGGTTGGACAGGGCAAAAATAGCTGGACGTTCATTGACCTCTGCCATTAGCCGGATGGCCTGTTCAGTAAAAGCGCCGTGTACACCGGTGGCACCAATCAGTATATGAGGTTTGATCGATTTAATGGCATCAACAAAAGACATGCCTGGGTGATCATGGGCATAAGCTAGATTATGTTCCGCAAGATCTTTGCGAGATTTTACCAGCAGGCCTTTTTCATCAACAAACCACAATCGTTGCAGCGCGTCGTCATTACTTAGGCCCGCTCTGCATAAGGCAGGCAAGATTAAATCAGCCATGCCGGTAGCGGCAGAACCTGCGCCCAGAAACATAATACGTAGATCGGTAAATGGCAGGCCGGAAATTCGGATTGCACTGTAGATACCCGCCAGCACCATGGTGGCGGTTCCCTGGATGTCATCATTAAAACATAACACACGTTCCCGGTAGGTATTGAGCAGGGCATAGGCATTGTGTGTCAGGAAATCTTCAAACTGGATAAGTGCTTTTGGAAAAATATCCTGAACCGTGGTGACGAACTCTGCAACCAGTTCATGGTATGCATCACCGCTTAGTCGGTTTTGTTTGACACCCAGGTAGAGTGGATCATCTCGTAGCGCCTGGTTATTGGTGCCGACATCGAGCATGACCGGCAGGCACTGCTCCGGATGAATGCCGGCACCCGCGGTATAAAGTGCCAGTTTTCCGATAGGTATACCCATACCGTTAGCGCCCAGGTCACCCAGGCCCAGAATGCGCTGGCCATCGGTAATAACGATCATACGCACATCATGTTCTGGCCAGTTAGATAAAATCTCATGGATGCGGCCACGATCATTAGCTGTAATGTAAAATCCACGGGGTTCTCTAAAAATATGCGCAAATTGCTGACAGGCCAGACCCACGGTCGGTGTATAAATAATAGGCATGAGCTCATCAATATGGTCCATTAACAATCGATAAAACAATCGTTCATTTCGGCCCTGTAGTGCAAACAGAAGAATATAACGCTCTATGTCATTGCCCTTCCGGTTCAGGTTCTCCAGCACGCGCTGTATTTGTATTTGCTGGTTGGTGACCGTCGCCGGCAACAGGCCCATCAATTTATACTGCTCACGCTCGGCTTGAGTAAATGCAGAGCTTTTATTTAATCTGGGATTGTTCAGAACCTCAAATCCGGTCGGGCCTTGTTTCAAAATAATCTCCTGTCAGGCAGAAAATGAAATAGCTTATAGGGTCGCTATCGTTATGAGCAGCATAGTGTTGAATCCTCCAGCCATTATTGATGACATTTAGCCTTGTATAGTCCTGGTTCATTGTCTGAGAGAAAGGATTTTAATTTTTATACGAGGGTCGCAGATAGGTGTCAAGCAATTAATTTTGAGTAGTTCCGATGACGAAACACTAGGCTGACCCAAAATGGTTTCAATTTGCTATTATTAATCACTATACCTGGAGTATTTTGTTAACAGTTGTTGGCTCAGGGGGGCAATATGGATGAGTTTTTAGAGGCTGCCATTGAGGAAGCAAAAAAGGGCAGGGACGAGGGGGGGATTCCTATCGGGTCGGTGCTGGTTATCGATGGACGAATCGTTGGCCGCGGTCACAACCGACGAGTGCAGAAGGGAAGTACGGTGTTGCATGCGGAAATGGATTGTCTGGAAAATGCAGGCCGGATCAAAGCTGCTGATTACCGACGAGCCACTTTATACTCGACCCTGTCGCCCTGTGATATGTGCAGTGGTGCGGTCCTGCTCTATGGCATTCCAAAGGTCATTGTTGGAGAAAGCCGCACATTTTGCGGTCCGGAGGATTATCTAAGGTCACGAGGCGTAGACCTGTTGATTGCTGATAACCAGGAATGCCATCAGCTCATGGAGACCTTTATTAGGCATAATCCAGATCTATGGAATGAAGATATCGGTGAGTAGAACACCATGTAGCCAGGTGCCCAATTTCGTTCGCTATAACACAGCTTTAAATTAACACTTAAAATGAAAAATTTAAAATGATTAATAAAGAGTCACAAGGTAAAGAATTACTGCTCAGTGAAGAACGCCTGAAGATGGTGCTGGAAGGTAGTCAGCAGGGTTTCTGGGACTGGAATATAGAATCCGGCGAAGTGAAACGCAACGATCGATGGGCGCAGATGATTGGATATACTACGATCAAGGAATTTGAAGACAATACCGATACCTGGACAAATTCGATTCACCCAGATGACCGTGATGCTGCATGGGCATCCATTAACAATCATCTGCAAGGGCGTACAGACTGCCACAAAATGGAATACCGAATGCTCACCAGGGATGGGGGCTATAAGTGGATACTTGATCATGCCAAAATTGTACAGCGTGATGATCATGGACGTGCCTTGCGCATGAGTGGTACCCATATCGATATTTCAGATCGTAAACAGATGGAACATGAAAGGGACGAATTAATAAAGTCGTTGCAGGAAGCCTTGAATGAAATCAAAACATTAAAAGGCATTATTCCAATATGTTCATACTGCCATAGTATTCGGGACGATAAAGGCGCGTGGAGCAGGATAGAAGCCTATATATCCAGGCATTCAGATGCAGAGTTTAGTCATGGCATCTGCCCGGAATGTGAGGTAAAAGTCCGTGAAGAAGAGTCTTTGGAAAAAAATAACAACAAAACAATTTGAACCAGGCTGTGTGTTTCATATTTAATTATTGCCTGTTCAATTCAGGGGTTAGTTTATCGTCTGAATTCCTGAAACAAGGAGAATTCCCATGAACGAAAAGCCACAAATAATCCACTGTTATTTTTTATGCCTGTTATTGGTATATCCTGCTGGTGTAATTCTTTAAACTCCGATGCCAGTTTGTGTAATTTTTTAATCACTACGTCACGGGAGCTTTGGCTAAGTAAGCCTGGAACAAAGAAACGTAATTGCCCTGTTTCTGAAAAATCACTGTTGAGAAACTCTGGTTGCATTTTTTTCCTGAATAAATTTTCTATAGGCCCATTCGGAAGCCAGTGAAAGTCTTCACTAACGCGTAGTCTTATTCTGTTGTTCGGTAATAATTCAATCAAATGTAACTGATCCAGTCGGGCAAGGTACTGAATGCATTCAGCTTGACTGATATCATACGATTCAATGATTTGGTTAAAGCTCAGATGATTTCTAGCACATACTGCCACCAGTAATAGCCGAATATTAGACACCAGTTCTTTTTCCTGATCATGGCTTAAATAGGTTATCTGATTACGAGACTCCTCATAGCTTCGCATCAGGTCTATTAAATCCATATTCATTAAACGGCAGATACTCTCCAGTCTGTCCAGGGTAAAGCGTTTGCTGGCGAACAAGCGCTTTATATTGGCTTCGCTCATGGATAGCCCATTGGCTACATCCGCATAAGTCATATTCCGTGCCTTTAATTCACGTTTTAAGGTGCTAATTAGGGCTTCTGATTGCGCCATTATGATCTCGTTTAAATCTAAATATTCGCAGAATAGTATATAATTACTATACTAAAAATGCATTAATTTTATACTAAAGATATATTAGTAGGATAATAAACTACCTTGTGTGAGATTGTCTCCAAGGCCTGGAACACGGCCTGTTTAACCGCAAAGGAGATAATAAGGTGAATAAACATAACTACACTATGCGTAAAATATCACTGGCCTGTGTTTTATTGGCTTTTAGTGCAAGCGTCTCAGCTAAGGACAATAACAAAATAGGATTTTACTTTGGTGCTGGGATCAGTCAGACAACGCTGGCTGTAAACCAGCAAAATATGGCTATCACCTACAGTACGGATCCACAATCCAGTTTTGAAACCAATGGTCTGGGGCTGGACTTAATGGTTGGTATTGAACTCGATGAATATCTGTCATTTGAAGTGGCCTATACCGAAATAGGTAGCGTTGCTTTAAACAATGGGACAACACAACAAAAATTGTTTGATGCAGATATGTTCAATATCAGTGCCGTGATCAGTCATCCGGTCAGCCAGAAAGTTGATGTTTATGGCAGACTTGGCATGTCTTACTGGTCAACACTTAATGAAGAATTTGACACTATGGAGTCAGGTTCAGGCATTGTGTATGGCGCAGGATTTGATATCAATATTTACGGTAATGAAAATAGACTTCTGCGAGTTGAATGGCGGCGTCAGGAGTTTGACAGCATTACCTTCGAAAGTGCTGATACGGTTTCAGCATCCGCTGTATTTAAATTTTAATTAAATACAATCAACGCTGAGATACAGGGCATCGGGCTCAGAGAACAGTTTCTAACATTTATAGAAAAACTGTGTTCTGAGCCCGACTGTTTTCTTGACAATGTCTTCCTGTTAGAGTGCTAATCCGACAAAAAATAATCTTATAATTATAACCTGTAAGTCTTAGCTTGCTTGCATTCGATAATCCGGCATTTATTTTGTCAGTCACTTTTAAATAAAAAGGTTTACCGTAAAATAATAACAGGAATGATGATCAACTATTATTGATCCTTTTAATTAAATTGTATCAATTGCGTTTGATTGTTATAGATCTATTCCTGGTTATTAATATTTACTCAGCCATTGATTAACAGTCCTGATAAGTACGTCGTTTTTGTTGACGAAAAAATGATTGGCACCGGCGACTACCTGTTGAGAGTAATTTTTATTATGTGAGCCAGCTTGCTTGCGCTGCCCGGATGTTTCAAGGATATAGTCAAGATCATTTTGGCCATATAAATCCAGTACAGGAATGTTAATTTGTTGTAATGCCAGCACTGTATCCATGCGCTTGTCCTGGCGGGGGCCGGGCATGCCGACAGCAACGAAGGATTTGATAGCTGAGCTTTTATGGTTAGCCAGGTAATAAGCCGACATAGCTGAACCCAGGCTATGTGCAACAATACTGATGTTGTTGATGCCCTTGGCCTGTAAATTCTTGATGGCTGCATTGATTCGCGGAGCGACCTCGTCGAACAAAGGCGCGTACTCGGTGTAATCGGCATCATTGGCCAGCACCGGCATCTGCAGGGACAGAGTGGCCCAACCGTGTTCCGGCAGTTGCGTGCGAAGTGGCTGCACTACCTCTGCCCAGTTTGGGTGAGCCCCAGAGCCGTGAATCACAATCACGCCACCTTTGTTATCATCGGTGGCAGATTCTGTGTAGATGGCTAAGGCTTTGTGCTTACCCAGATCCAGCCATTCAGCTTCGCCATCGATCAAATCATCGACGATTTGATCAGCCCAGCGTTGTTCTTTAGCCAGGTCAGATGCCTGTGCCGGATGCAGCAGGGCTAGCATCAAAATTGATATTGTCATCATTAAAGTTTTCATAGCGTGGCCTCGGTATGGATATTGAGCATTTTTGGTTTTAAGTGGGACGTCAATCATACTGATTTAATCCACTGGATGTCTATAAATAGTGGTTCAGGTTCGGTAGTTGATGGTGAATGATTCTCAAGTACTTCCGGTCATGATATATCCCGACAAAATACACATTAAAATCAAAAAGATAAAGAAAAAAACGCGAATGTACGCGAAAATAAGAAACGACTTTATTAAAGTGAAATCAGGCAAAATCTGAATCAATTAGTGCTGAAAAACAGATTTTATAGAAGCCCAAATTCACTTGAGATGTAGGCTAATGTGTTATTTTTTAGCGTTTATTGGCGTGCATTTGCGTTTTCTTGTACTTTGATTTTATTTATAAATATTCGTGGGAATCTCTCAGCCTCCGACCCCTGGCTGACTATTTTAGCTGATTTGCATGGGCGCTAACTATCGTTACAATAGGAACATTGGAGTGGATCATATGATCAAAGCAAAGCATAGTCTCCTGCCTTTTGCGCTACTGTTGGTAGCTGGTCTTGTATCGGCTGTTGTTCCTGATCCGATAAGCCAGAATGACAAGGTCATCGAACTGACCATAGACGGTGTTATCGGACCGGCGACCGACGACTATGTGCAGCGCGCACTGGATACGGCCAGCAAACAAGCGACCGAACTGATTGTCATTCGTATGGATACCCCCGGCGGTCTCGATACGGCCATGCGCGGTATCATTAAAAACATCATCAGCTCACATGTACCGGTGGCGGTTTATGTAGCCCCCTCCGGTGCCCGTGCAGCCAGTGCCGGCACCTATATTCTATATGCCAGTCATATTGCCGCTATGGCCCCCGGCACTAACCTGGGGGCCGCTACTCCGGTCAAGCTGGGGGGGATTTCTCCGCCAGCCCCAAAACAAAAACCTAAAGATGGTGAAGACAAACCAGCAGTCGATGCAAACGGCGATGCGATGAAACGTAAGGTCATCAACGATGCCGCTGCCTATATTCGCGGCCTGGCCCAGATGCGAGGCCGTAATCAGCAATGGGCGGAAAAGGCGGTACGTGAAGCGGCCAGTTTACCTGCCAGTGAAGCATTAAGCCTTAAGGTCATAGATGTAGTTGCGGTGAATATGGCGGATCTGTTAGAACAGATTAATGGTCGTGAAGTCGAGGTGCGGGGACATAAGCGCACCATCAACACCGCCGGCTTAACCCTGACTCAGCTGGAGCCAGACTGGCGTAGTCAGTTGTTGGCGGTGATTACCAATCCGAATGTGGCTTATATTTTGATGCTGATTGGCATTTATGGGTTAATCTTTGAGCTGTCGAATCCCGGAGCGGTTTTTCCCGGCACCATCGGTGCTATTTCATTACTACTGGCCCTGTATTCGTTCCAGTTATTGCCGATCAATTATGCCGGCATGGCGCTAATACTGCTTGGCATCAGCCTGATGCTCGCCGAGGCCTTTCAGCCCAGTTTTGGCATTCTGGGAATAGGTGGCGTTATTTCTTTTGTTATGGGCTCAATTATCCTGATGGATACCGAAGTCCCCGGCTTTGGTATTGATATATCCATCATCATCACCTTTGCCCTGATCAGTGCGCTGATATTTATATTCATTATCGGTATGGCGATCAAGTCGCGGCACAGGCCCATCGTCAGCGGCAGAGAACAACTGGTGGGGGCTTACGCCACTGTGATAAATGATTTTGACAATAAAGGCAGTGTACACATTCATAGTGAAACCTGGAATGCACTGACGCCCACGCCAGTATACAAAGGTCAGCAGGTCAGGGTGACTGCCGTTAATGGGCTGGTACTTCAGGTTGAACCTGTGCCGGCTGCAACAGAGGAGATTGAGTGATGACAGCTTATGCCTTGTATGTGGTGATAACCATCATCGTGCTGTTTCTTTTCAGCGCCATTCGTATTTTGCGTGAGTATGAACGCGGTGTGATTTTTCTGCTGGGCCGATTCTGGAAAGTAAAAGGTCCTGG
>JBLYYN010000221.1:0-3841 GCA_048550535.1 Gammaproteobacteria bacterium | reverse complement strand
CTGATCACCCACATCATGGCCCATGGAATCATTGATCAATTTAAAACGGTCCAGATCCAGGAACATCACCGCCAGTTGACTATTGCTGCGCTGGGCACTGGCAATGCCCTGCTCCAACCGCTCCTTGAACAACAGGTTGTTGGGCAAACCGGTCAGGCCATCATGGTAGGCCAGAAAGGCAATCTGGTCTTCTGCCAGTTTGCGCTCGGTAATATCCCGAATCAGGGCCACCACCTGCAGGCCTTTCACCGGCATCAGCCGGGCTTCATAATAATAAATTTTCTGCTCAAATATGGCGACAAACTCAAAACTGCTAACGACTTTGTTCTTGATTACTTCGCGAATCGCCTTAAGGAACATATCGGCAATATCACTACGGATAATGTCAGCAATCGACTGATTGATTAGTTTGTCGGCGGTTAGATAATGATGACTGTTGGTACCCGTCTGGTAGCTAATCACTCGACCTTCGTCACTGAAGTGGAACAACTGGTCCGGGATAGCCTGAAAGACCGCATACATCTCATCATTGGCCCGCACCAGTTCCTCGGAGCTTTCGGTGAGCGAGTCTTCGATGGCTTTTCGTTGCGCATCCAGTTTTTTATAGAATTTATCTACCGCCCCGAGAAATTCAGGCCAGGGAGACTGGGTCAGATCGATGCTTTTCAAATAGCGATCAATCTGCTTTTTTAATGAATGAAAATAATCAGGCATTTAAATGGCGTGAAGACTAACGGTTTTAATACTACTTATAAATTTAGCAGCTAAAACACCGCTTCGCCGGAATCGGGGACAAAAACCTCGCACTATGCGGTCTTTGTCCCCGCTGATGGGATCAGGCTTTTTTATAGATTTCCGCACCCTGCTTAACAAACTCGATGGATTTTTCCTGCATGCCTTTTTTCAGGGCATCGGCCTCCGCCATACCCTGTTGTTTGGCATATTCCCGCACATCCTGGGTGATTTTCATAGAACAGAAATGAGGTCCGCACATGGAGCAGAAATGGGCCACCTTGGCCGATTCCTTGGGCAGGGTTTCATCGTGATACTCCCGTGCCCGATCCGGGTCCAGTCCCAGGTTGAACTGGTCTTCCCAGCGGAACTCAAATCGCGCCTTGGACATGGCGTTATCGCGAATCTGGGCTCCGGGATGGCCCTTGGCCAGGTCGGCCGCATGGGCGGAGATTTTGTAGGTAATGATACCGACCCGCACATCTTCCTTGTCCGGCAGACCCAGATGCTCTTTGGGTGTTACGTAACACAACATTGCGGTACCGTACCAGCCGATGTTGGCAGCGCCGATACCTGAAGTGATGTGATCATAACCGGGGGCGATGTCGGTGACCAATGGCCCCAGGGTATAGAATGGCGCTTCGAAACAATCTTCCAGTTCCTTTTCGACATTTTCCTTAATCATCTGCATAGGCACATGACCCGGACCCTCAATCATCACCTGCACATCATGCTCCCAGGCAATTTTGGTCAGCTCACCCAGGGTTTCCAGCTCGGCAAACTGGGCCTCATCATTGGCATCGGCCAGGGAACCGGGGCGTAAACCATCACCCAGGGAGAAAGCCACGTCATAGGCTTTCATGATTTCACAGATTTCATTGAAATGGGTGTAGAGGAAACTCTCTTCATGGTGAGCCAGACACCATTTGGCCATGATGGAGCCACCGCGGGACACAATACCGGTAACACGATCAGCCGTCATGGGCACATAAGCCAGACGCACGCCGGCATGAATGGTGAAATAATCCACCCCCTGCTCGGCCTGCTCAATTAAGGTATCGCGGAACATTTCCCAGGTCAGGTCTTCGGCTTTACCGTTCACTTTTTCCAGGGCCTGATAAATCGGCACGGTACCGATGGGCATGGGTGCATTACGCAGGATCCATTCCCGGGTTTCATGGATGTTCTTACCGGTGGACAGATCCATCAAAGTATCACCACCCCAGCGCGCCGACCAGGCCATTTTTTCCACTTCTTCGTCAATGGACGAAGTCACCGCCGAGTTACCAATATTGGTGTTAATCTTGACCAGGAAGTTACGGCCGATGATCATGGGTTCCAGTTCCGGGTGATTGATATTGCAGGGGATAATGGCACGGCCACTGGCCACTTCCTCACGCACAAACTCAGGCGTCACTCGATCGGGTACATTGGCCCCAAAACTATGACCGGCATGTTGTTTCAGCAACTTGGCATAGGCTGGATCTTTGCGTAACTCATCCAGACGCAGGTTTTCACGAATCGCCACATATTCCATTTCCGGGGTGATAATACCCTGACGGGCATAATGCATCTGGCTCACATTGTGGCCCGTTTTGGCGCGACGGGGATTGCGGATATGCTCAAAACGCAGATTGGCCAGTTCCGGGTCGTGCTGACGCTGCTGGCCAAATTCTGAGCTGGGGCCATCCAGTAACTCTGTATCGTTGCGTTCGGCTATCCAGCCACTGCGCACATCGGGAATACCCTTCATCAGATCGATGTCGATGTCCGGATCGGTAAAAGGACCGGAGGTATCGTACACCGTTATCGGCAAATTTTTCTCAAAGCCTATACTGTCGGGCGTGTCAGAGAGCTGAATTTCTCGCATACCCACGCGAATATCAGGTCGTGAGCCGGTGACATAGACCTTTTTTGAATTTGGAAAAGGACGGGTAATTTCAGCCGATAGGCTGGCTGTTTTTTGTATAAAATCGTCTGGAATTGCGCTCATAGTGCGTCCTCAAAATAGCAGAGGTCAGGCAACGGTAACAGGGGGGAGTACCGAAGCTTGCCTACGCCAGTATTAACCGGATCAGGTCACTAAGGGTATATCTCAGCCTGTTATGGCACCCCTAGCCTCATAAGTGACATAAGTTTATCCTTAATCAACTAACAAGCCTACCCTTGATTACTGGCAACATGTAGAATCGGACAAAATTCAATGCCTCTGGGGGTTATAGCAATGGGTAATGTCGACACTAATCTGGCCCGTCACAATATGGTTGAACAACAAGTGCGTCCCTGGGAGGTACTTAATCCGATAGTTCTCAATACACTGGAACAGATCCCTCGAGAAAACTTTGTTCCCAGCCAGTATAAAAACCTGGCCTATGCCGATACTGAAATCCCTCTCGGCAACGGTTTTGGCATGATGCACCCTGTAGTGGAAGGCCGCATTCTTCAGCTTCTGGATATACAGCCGCAAGAAGACATCCTGGAAATCGGTACCGGCAGTGGTTTTCTAACCGCCTGCCTGGGGCATCTAGGTCACCATGTCACCAGCATTGAAATTGATGAAACACTGAGCCAGACCGCGGCTGAACGCCTGGTCGAACATGGCATACTCAATGTATCCCTGGTTGTGGATGACGCCACCAACACCGATAACCTTAACCAGCAATACGATGTGATTGCCATCACCGGCGCCATGTATGAGCTCCCGATAGTGTTTAAACAGGCCCTGAAACCGGGCGGCCGCCTGTTTGTAATCACCGGTGAATCACCGACCATGGAAGCGCGTCTGATTACCCGCACCGACGAAGACAGCTGGTCTGATCAAATGATTTTCGAATACGACCTGAAACCCCTGATACATGCCGAAAAAGGCAAACAGTTCATCTTTTAAACAAGGACCTTTTTACCAAATGAAGCTGCCCAATCGATGGCTGTGGCTCACAGCCCTGTTACTCCCCCTGAACGCAGCCGCAATAGACTTTCTGCAGGCACTGGAAAAAGCCGAAATCAACGACCCGGATATCCTGGCCGCCGAATTCAATTTTCAGGCAGTGGAGGCGACTTATGGCCAAAGCCTGTCGGGCCTGTTACCCAATATCAACCTGTCGGTGTT
>JBLYYN010000220.1:0-26922 GCA_048550535.1 Gammaproteobacteria bacterium | reverse complement strand
CTATCCATCGGATCGAGATGAGCCAGGGTATTTTCGACCAGCTCATGCATCGCCTCCAGGCTCGCGCTGAGAGCGGTGATGCCTCGCCTTGACCCAGACTGGGTGCTTTTATGTCGTGATGAGTTCGTGGGCATATTGGAAACTTTACATAAACAAAGGCATCCTGCGCTATCCAGTTTTGACATGAAGGCAATAATCTTTAGAATGATCTTATCGTTAGATGGAATAATGCTATTTCCCCCTCCCCCCGAGAGAAAGTAGCAGCTTACGAAAAGGGAAGATGTAATTAATAGATGGAGGCCCCTGACCATGAGCTCAGAACACCTGCCCGATTATGCCTTCGCCCACATCGACGCTGAAGATGTCGCTGTGCTTGAAGCCGTATCCAACGAAGACGGGTTTGATGTCTTGTACCGACAAATAAGCTCGGGTTCCTACCACGGCCAGATAAGCGCAGCCCTTTATAACGAGACCCTGCTCCTCAAGGAACAGCACAACCAGTCCGTGCACTTCGGTGGTACATGCCCCCTCGAAGATTATACCCTTGCCGTTATACTGGATGGCCAGCCTCAAAAGACCTGTGGCAATGAGCTGGGATTATCGGATCTGATACTCGCACAACCCTGCACCAGTTTTGATTTTATGTTACAGAAGAACGTGCAACTGGGTTATATGCAGATCCCGCAGGAGAGCCTGCACAAGATTTGCAGCGCAATTGGCATCAAGCTGGACCAGCTGGACCAGTACCTGTTTCGGGCCAATCCAAATCTCGTTCAACAACTGGCACAAGTCATGCAATTGGCTCTACAGCCTATATCGTCGACCGACGACCCTGCACATGTACAGAAAAAATCCCTGATGACCGAGCAACAAATATTCGGCGCTATCATCAACGTTTTTTCCTCAATACACTTTTACAAATCTGAGCCTGATCCGTATCAAAGTGCCAGTGCGAAAGCCAGACTCGCACGACGGGTTCGTGATTGCATGGAAGCCTCGCCTGATAACCCATTAAAAATGCTCGATCTCTGTGATGAACTGAATTGCAAACTGCGCACCCTGCAACATGCTTTTAGCAGCTACTTCGATATAGCCCCTGGCACCTACCATAGAAAGATCCGCATGAACGAGGCGCGACGGACTTTGCTTCGAGCAGAGCCTGATACTACGACGGTCACAAACATCGCAAACCAGCATGGTTTCTGGCATCTGGGACGCTTCGCTCTTGATTACAAACAATTATTCGATGAATCACCCTCACAGTCGCTGGCGATTGTTAAACCAGGACCTGCTTATACATCCCTACGCCAGGCAATGAAATAGTAGACTATTACAGGCTCCCTGATATGCAAGATTCTGGTATGTGGAAATCGGATAAAATGTTATTGCTGAAAAAAAGCAAAGTCAAATACAGTTACTTGCACAATTCGGATAGTAGACAACAGCAAAACCCTGTATATGAAACAGGATATCAAAAAAAGATTATTTGCTATACAGGGCACCTGTTAACACATGACTTATAAAACACCTATCCTGTTTTTTTTATTAATGGCATTGATACCTGGCCTGCAGGCTGCACAGGAATTTCAATATACAGATTCGAATTTTCAGATAGGCATAGGCTTTTCTATGGTGCGCTTTAATAGTAATGTCAAATACACAGACAATACAAACGACAGGTCTCTTTTTGTCGATGCAGAAGGCACGCTGGGTTTAGAAAAATGGGATTCACTACCAGTGCTTTATGGCACTTATAAGATAAATAATAAAAATCTCGTGGGATTTTCTTATTTTCAGGTTAAACGTTCAACATCACTGTTTAATTTTGAGGATGATATTGGTGATGCCGTAGTAAAAGGTGATATTACTTTTTCAGATGAGACGCAATTTTTTAATATCTACTATGGCCATACTTTATTTCAGGATGATCGCAGTTTTGTACTCATGAAATTCGGGATTAATTCACTGGATTTAAAGTATGCGCTTGAAGCAACAGGTGAAATCTCCTATAGAGACTTGAGCATTTCATCTGAGCACCGTGAAGAGACAGGGGTATTTGCGCCATTACCATTATTCGGACTCAAACTGATGCACAGGTTTGACCAAAACTGGAGCGTCAGCACAGATGTGTCATGGATTGCCGGCAATTATGAAGACACCCGGGGATGGATAGTACAAACGAATGTTATCGCCCTTTATCGCTTTAACAAAAACTTTGGTGGCCTTATTGGTGTCACCTATTTCGATGCTGATATTACAATAAATGATCAATTTGACACCACAGAAGTTCAGTATAGCTATGACGGTTTATTTTTAGGCTTACATATGGTTTTCTAATTACAACATACACCAGGACACGAATAGACATGAACCACGTCATACATATAAAGCTATGAGTTATGAGTAAACCCAATCAACTACGTGACACGATAGTGATTATTGTCGGCATCATGGCCATTTTAATGCTGTTGCGCCATGCACAGAGCATAGTAGTGCCATTATTATTATCGGCCTTCATTGCAATTATTGCAGCAACACCGGTAGGCATGTTAAAAAAACGCGGTTTTTCGGTGCCATTTGCCGTAACTATTGTTTCACTGATGTTTTTATTATTTGAGCTGGTGGCGATATTAATACTGGGCAACACCTTTGAAAGGTTTTCACAAGCCTTGCCCAAATACCAGCTAAAACTGGATACCCTGCTACAGAAGTTCAGCAACTGGTTGCTCAATTTTAGCGTAGACATATCTGAAACTGGCATCTTGCAAATACTGGATCCAAAGCAGGCCATTGATCTCGCCAATATTCTGGTAATGAGTATTGGCGAAGTATTAAGCAATGCCTTACTTATCATGTTTACGGTATTGTTCATATTACTTGAAGCATGGGATTTCCCTGCCAAGCTTCAAGCCATGAAAGGTGTGAGTGAGGCTGCGGTATTAAAAGAATTCACAAAAATCATTGACAGTACAAAACATTATATCGCAATGAAGGCTTTCTCCAGTTTAATAACGGGTATATTTGTCGCGATTGGCTTAGCTTTCGTCGGTCTAGATTTTGCTATTTTATGGGGTTTTGTAGCATTTTCCTTAAATTTCATCCCCAATATTGGCTCTATTGTAGCGGCCGTACCTGCAGTACTGCTATCAATATTGCAACTAGACCCAGCATCAACAATTATTGTGATCGGCATTTATCTTGGAGTAAACACCCTTATAGGAAATGTTCTTGAGCCTCAGGTTATGGGACGTAGCGTTGGCTTATCGACACTGGTGGTTTTTTTATCACTTATTTTTTGGGGCTGGTTTTTGGGCCCCGTCGGTATGTTGCTCTCAGTACCACTGACCATGGTTATTAAATTTTCTACTCAAGCCAATGAGAACAGCGCCTGGATTGCCGTACTGCTTGCGCCTGCTCCTGACACCAATATTCAAGTGGAGCAGGAAAACTAACATGCGTTTCAAAAACAGATAAGGACGAATAAATGCCAGACGATCAAATTCAAAACGAAATTGATGAGCTTCATGCACAGGTTGCTGAGCTAACAGCGGCGCGTGAATCTGCAAACAAAGCCAGTAAGAAAAAAACTGTAAAAAAGAAAAGACAATCAAACAGAAAAACCACTCCTGATAATGCTGCTACTGGCAATAATGTAACAACAGATTCTGATAAAAATGGCTCGGCAAGTGAAACAGATCAACCAACGACTGATCACGAGACTGAGCTAACAGGCCAATTCCAGGAACTCATTGATACCATTGATATGGATTTAAAGGAAGCAAGCCCAGCAACCGTACTTGTTGTTTTTGCCATTGGTGTTCTAGTCGGGCGCCTGTTACCGAGATAAGGTGAAATACTATGACAGATCCAATTCTTAAATTGCAGATACTAGCTCGCTCTGAAATGTCGCTGCTTCGAATCCAGACACGGCGTAATATCAGTCGCTGGGTACTATGGCTGGTTGCCCTTGTGTTCACTTTACTTGCCCTGGGTATGTTTAATTTTGCAGGATATCAGCTACTGGTCGAATCCAGAACTCCTGCTATGGCTGCTACCTGGGTTGCTATTACCGATTGCATTCTAGCTGTGGGCATGGTGGTGTATTCAAGCAGTGTTGGAACCAATGCAGAACAGGAAAAGATGATTCGTGATATTCGAGATCTTGCTTACAATGAACTACGCGCTGATTTCGATGAAGTCAAAGCCGGATTTGAAGATGTAAGCGATGACATAAGACGAATTCGTTCCGGCTTCAACGCATTTTCAAACAACACTACCAGTTTATCTAATGGCCTTGCACCGATTTTGAACTTGCTGATTAGCACACTCAAAAAATCCCGAAATAAATAACCAACCAATACTAAAAGAGGGAAATAAAGATGGGTACACTCAACGATTCAATAAAAGCAAATTCAAGACTCGCTACTATATGGGGAGGGGCTGTTGTAATTCTTGGTTTTTTTGCATTAATGGCACCGTGGGTATCAGGCATCACAACCACTATGCTAATTGCAATATTGATGGTGTCTGCAGGTTTGGCAAAATCAATTTATGCCTTCAAAGCAGAAACATTTTGGCAGGGTCTTGGTAAGTTTCTTTTTGGCGGCATTAGCATACTATTTGGCGTATTTATATTTTTCATACCTCAGGTCGGCCTGTTATCCATTGCCATGATATTGGCTATTTATTTTGCTGCCGACGGAGTGCTGGAAATAATAGCAGGTTTTAAAATCAGGCCAGATTCAGGCTGGGGACTCCTGTTATTTAATGGCATAGTCTCTCTGCTATTGGGTGTTTTGATACTCGCCGACTGGCCGGTATCAGGTATGTACGCAGTAGGCATTCTGGTTGGTGTTCGATTGATTTTTGCAGGCTGGTCCATCATCGCCCTGGGCATGACGGCAGAAGCGATAGCGGATGAAACATAATATGAATGCCTGTGGCTAGCAGAAATTCATTTCATGGTGACTTTTGATGTGGGGCAAACATACCCACATTAAAAGCCACTCATGGATAATTCAGGCTAGAGCCCACGCCTCTTAAAAAACACATTAAAATTAAAAGTGAACGCAATTGTCCGCAGCTAAAAACACAAGCATGATGTTGTAGTGTGCCTATACTGCACTGCACTGCACAGCCATGAGTTTGCTCTGAAGTCATAGATTTATGCCCATTGGCTAAGCACTATTATGCTAACAATGGAAGTGGATAATTTTGATGACCGCCTGTAACGAAATGATATATGCACTAGAGAAGAATACTGAAATGATCACAATTATACTCAATGGGAAAAAAGCCGGCTACGAATCGGTACGTTCTGCCATAAGCACATTACGTGAAGAGACTCAACAGGTTCAGGTCCGGGTCACTTACGAATATGGTGATGTACACAGGATGATCAACGAGGCCGTTGGGGATGGTGTAAAGCGAATGGTCATAGGTGGCGGTGATGGTAGTGTCAACGAAGCAGTGGATGCTATGGCCTCATTACCCAGGGAGCAACGACCGGAACTGGCGATCCTGCCTCTTGGCACGGCCAATGACTTCGCCACAGCCTGCCAGATCCCCCGGGATAGCCTGCAAGCCTTACGTCTGGCTGTCTCAGGTCACAGCACCCCCATCGACATTGCAAAAGCCAATGACAGACATTTTATCAATCTGGCCACAGCTGGTTTTGGTGCACAGGTCACCATGGAAACGCCCGTTGCTTTGAAAAATTTTCTCGGTGGCGGCGCCTATACACTGACGGGAGTGCTCAAGGCTATCAATTTTGTGGCTTATACAGGAAGAATCAAAACTCCAGACTTTGATTCGGAACTGACAGGTGTGGTAGGGGCTATTTGTAATGGGAGACAGGCCGGCGGTGGGCAGGTACTGGCACCTAATGCCCTGATCAACGATGGCTTACTGGATGTGGTGATTGTGCTGGCTTTTCCTGTCTCCGATTTGCCCAGGGTAATTCAGGAGATCCAGAACCCCACTGCAAATGGTCAGTATATAAAATATTTTCAGACACCCTGGTTGGAAAGCGAAGCCGATGTCATTATCCCCTTAAACCTCGATGGAGAACCTTATCGAAACAAAAATATTCGTTTTGAGATAATTAGCAAGGCCATCGACCTGGTACTACCTGAATCATGCCCTTGCCTCATGTGAGGATGAGAAATAAGTAGTGAATTATATTTTCTATCCTGTGTTATAGCTCCTGCACTTGGATTATCTGTTAGCCCGAATGACTTCCGCTCCGTATAACACCACCCTGGCCATGAAGTACAACCATAACATCAGTACGATGATAGAGGACAGAGAACCATAAACCGAATCATAGTGCGACGCGGCACCAACGTAAAGCGAAAACAGGCCTTTGCCGACCTCTATCAGAACGGTGGTTACGACAATACCCGGTAGCAGCGTGGACCAGGGCAAGCGTTGATAGGGCAAAAATGCATACATCGCCCCGGTCAGGAAGGCTGTCTGCAACACACCGGCGGTGTGTCCGCCAATGATTTTCAAAAATGCATTCCAGCGCTCGCCGATGACCTCCAGTTCCAGCTCGATGAGTAGCTCTACCATAGGGGCCAGCGCCATGGTGACGAATACCACAAGGGTGACGACTAATGTCCATACGAAGTAACGCAGTGACGAAAAATAGAAGGCATCGGGGCGCTCGAGTCCCAGCGATCGGTTTATGGCACGACTCAGTGCCCCCATCATTTTACTCGCCGCCCACATAAGAACAATGACACTGGTAAGTCCGGCAGCACCGCGAATCCGAATCAGCGACTCGATGTGCCGATTCACCAGTTCACCACTGACCGGAAGCAGATCGACAACCAGATTGTTGACATGCTGTTGAATTTCTGTCGATTCGAGAAAAAAACCACCAATCGCAACCAGCCCGAGCATCAAGGGAAACAGTGACAGGAATGTGTAGTAGGCAATACTTGCGGCCATGTCCTTGGTAAAGTCATCACGCCCACTCACGCTGGCGCGAACCAGTACACCAATATAGGGGAGATTGTTAGCCCAGTCCTGCAGTTGTGTGAGTTTATCGAGTATTTTTTGCCACATGATTATTAGGGAGCCCCTGATCAGCTATGTAAAGACACTGGCTCACAGCTATTTCTGAAGATACAGTTTTCGCAATGATACTTATTCAGCCAGAACGCTCGATGATGATTAGTGCCAGCTGCAAGATGATGAGCGTGTAGATTCCAGCGATGACATCGTCCGTCATAATTCCCGAACCCAGCCCCAGATGCTGTTCGACATAGTGAATCGGAAAGGGCTTCCAGATATCAAAAATACGATAGATCACAAAGCCGGCAGCAATCCAGCGCCAGTCCGCAGGTAGCAGGTACATGGCAACGAGAAAGCCCACAATCTCATCGTAGACGATAAAGCCTGGATCAATGGCCCCGACGTCGCGAGCAGTTTGTCCACAGATGAAAATACCGACAACAAACATAACAACTACAATAGCAGCATAGACACCGGCAGCCATTGATGCCATAAACCAGAACAGCACTACACCCACCAGGCTGCCAAAGGTTCCTGGCGCAAAGGGCATCAAGCCAGTGCCAAAACCGTAGGCAAGAAAATGAACAGGGTATTTCCAGATGGCGTATGTCAATGTGTGACCGTCATCGCAACTGCGACATTATTAACAACAGGCACTTCATTTTGAATCAGCCGGGGCAACGTAGAAAGATCCACTCTATTTTCGCTTTGGTTTATTATTATGCGTCATACATAAATACTAAAAGCTATATTGCCTAAAGTCCATCGATTATACCCTGAGAAATTTCTGAACAATAAAGGTAGAAACAGTACTGTCTTATATAGCCTGGTCATATGACACCGCCTGTGTTCTATTCTGCTTCATAGAGTATGCTGCATACTATTTCGAGCTTTGCCCAAAATCATTATTTACCTATGCACAATTCGGATAGCGGCCAGTTTCGATAGCCTTTAATATGATGCTTATTAATATGTTTAAAATCCGCATAATCTAAATATCCAATGCGGATTTTGTTTCTGAAATTCACAGCCAATATAATTGAACACCGGTATAAGCACCGATAATATCGTGAGTCAATACATATTGTGGGGATATAAAGTGCTTTTACTTAACAAAAATGATCATAAAGGGGAAGTGACATGAAAACGAGCGTGAAACTTGTATTCGGAATATTGTGCTTCATGCTGGCAACCCTGGTACATGCCAAGACCAGTAAGCCCAATATTCTGGTCATATGGGGCGACGATATTGGTGTGCATAACATCAGTGCATATAACCATGGGGTAATGGGTTATCAAACGCCAAACATCGATCGCATAGCCAAAGAAGGCGCCATGATGACTCATGCCTATGCACAACAAAGCTGCACCGCCGGGCGTGCTTCGTTCATACTTGGTCAACATCCGTTTCGTACCGGCTTGTTGACTATTGGCATGCCAGGCTCGGATCACGGTATCCCTGATTGGGCTCCCACCATAGCCGACCTGCTCAAGGGGCAGGGCTATATGACCGCACAGTATGGTAAAAACCACCTGGGTGATCGTGATAAACATTTACCCACCGCACATGGTTTCGATGAATTTTTCGGTAATCTGTACCATCTCAATGCTGAGGAAGAACCGGAAAGTTACTATTATCCCAAGGACCCGAATTTCAAGAAACGTTTTGGTCCACGCGGTGTGATCAAATCATCCGCCGATGGCAAGATCCAGGATACCGGCCCTATGACCCGCAAGCGCATGGAAACGGCGGATGAAGAATTCATGAAATCCGGGCTGGATTTTATCGATAGAGCGGTGAAGGCTAAAAAGCCGTTCTTTATGTGGTTTAACTCAACGCGCATGCATGTGTGGACACGGCTGAAAAAAGAATCGCAAGGGAAAACCGGCATTGGACTGTACCCTGATGGTATGGTCGAACACGACGGCCATGTCGGCCAATTGCTCGGCAAACTCGATAAACTGGGTATTGCGGATAACACCATTGTCATTTACAGCACCGATAATGGCGCCGAAACCATCTCCTGGCCCGATGGTGGTAACACCCCCTTCCACGGTGAAAAAGGTACCACATGGGAAGGTGGCTTCCGGGTACCAATGTTCGTTAAATGGCCGGGTACCATCAAACCCGGCACGAAAAGCAGTGAAATCATTTCCCATGAAGACTGGATGCCTACCTTGCTGGCCGCAGCGGGTGTTAAGGATGTTGTCGGTAAGCTAAAGAAAGGCTACAAAGCTAACGGTAAAAAATGGAAAGTGCATTTAGACGGTAACGATTTCGGGCCTTATTTCCGAGGCGAGAAGAAGCAAGGTCCACGTGACTCTATCTTCTACTTTGCCGCAACCGGCGATCTGAATGCCGTGCGTGTTGGCGATTTTAAAGCTCATTTTGCTGTGCAAACGGGTGGTATTAATACCGCAGTTCGTCAGGCACCGGCCTGGCCACTGGTTATCAATCTCAAAGCTGATCCTTATGAAAAAGCCGCGCAGGAATCCGAAATGTACCTTGATTGGTATGCAAGAAACACCATGTGGACCTTCGTACCAATCCAGCAGAAAGTTCAACAGTTTATCGGTAGTCTAGAAGGTTACCCCTTCCAGCAAGGCTCCAGTTTGAGTGCATCCGGTATCAATTACAACTCTCTCAAGGCGATGAAGGTGCTTAAAGAATTGAAGAAAAGCGGTTTTCCAGTACCGCGATGAGTTTTATGACAAAAACAAAGGCTGTAGCGGCACTAACAACCGCTACGGTTTTTTAAAAAGTTATTTCGCTGGGGCTAAGATACAAGGCCATCTATAATGTGAATTTTGTTTCTGAAATTCACAGCCAAAATAACTGAACACCGGTATAAGCACCGATAATATCCTGATCCAATACATATTGCGGGGATATAAAGTGCTTTGACTGAGCAAAAATGATCATAAAGGGGAAATGATATGAAAACGAGCGGGAAACTGATACTGGGGCTGCTGGCTTTAATGCTGGCAACCCTGGCACATGGCAAGACCAGCAAACCTAATATCCTGGTGATTTGGGGTGATGACATAGGCCAAAGCAATATCAGCGCCTACACCATGGGGCTCATGGGTTATCGCACCCCCAATATCGATCGCATTGCCAAAGAAGGCATGATCTTTACCGATTATTACGGTGAGCAATCCTGCACCGCTGGCCGATCATCTTATATCACCGGGCAGAGCGTGTACCGCACCGGCCTCTCCAAGGTTGGACTGCCGGGGGCCGATCTTGGCCTGCAGAAAGAAGATCCAACCATTGCCGGTTTACTCAAGGCACGGGGTTACACCACCGGCCAGTTTGGCAAGAATCATCTCGGCGACAAGGACGAACATTTGCCGACCAATCATGGTTTTGATGAATTCCTGGGTAACCTTTATCACCTGAACGCCGAGGAAGAGCCGGAGAACGAGGATTATCCCAAGGACCCGAGTTTTAAGAAACGTTTTGGACCACGCGGTGTGATCCAGTCATCCGCTGACGGCAAGATCAAAGACACCGGCCCGCTAACCAAGAAACGCATGGAAACCATCGACGATGAAACCGTTGATGCCGCACTGGACTTCATCGAACGTGCACACAAGGCGGGTAAGCCCTTCTATGTCTGGTGGAACGGTACGCGTATGCACTTTCGCACCCACGTCAAAAAAGAACTGCGCGGCATCTCCGGCCAGGACGAATACGGCGATGGCATGGTCGAGCATGACCGGCACGTGGGCATATTGCTGAAAAAGCTGGATGAACTGGGTATCACCAACAACACCATTGTGCATTATTCAACGGATAACGGCCCACACATGAACACCTGGCCGGATGCGGCATCATCACCCTTCTTTGGTGAAAAGAACACCAACTGGGAAGGCGGCTGGCGCGTGCCCTCCATGGTGCGCTGGCCCGGCAAGGTGAAAGCCGGTAGTGTTTCCAACGAAATCATGCACCATATGGACTGGTTGCCGACTTACCTGGCTGCGGCAGGCAGCACAGACATCAAGGCACGTTTGCAAAAAGGTGGCGTTAAAGCCATTGGGCGTAGTTATAAAGTGCATCTCGACGGATACAATTTCCTGCCCCACCTGACCGGCAAGCAAAAGAAAGGGCCACGTAAAGAAATCTTCTATTTCGCCGACACCGGTGAGCTAACGGCCTTACGCTACAATGACTGGAAAGCGATCTTCCTGGAGCAGAAGGAATACACCACGTTGCGCGCATGGATGGAACCCTGGACAGAGTTGCGGGTACCGATGATTACTAATCTGCGTCGCGATCCTTATGAGCGTGCACACGTCACCTCCAACACCTACCTCGACTGGATGATCGACAGGGTATACTTCCTGGTGCCGGCACAGGCCTACGTGGGAAATTTCCTCAAGACCTTCAAAAAATTTCCACCAAGACAGAAACCGGCGAGCTTCAGTATCGATCAGGTAATGGAAAAACTTCAAACCAGTGGTGGCTCGAAATAAACCTGTTTAACATGTGAAGCCGGCCCAGTGCCGGCTTCTCTTTTTTCAGGAAAAACAACAACTCGTGAACAAATACTCGACCTTTAACAACGCATGGTCCAATCCATTATTGGACAGCAACAGGTAATTGAACGCCTGCTGCTGGCGTTGCTCTGCAATGGCAACGTATTGATAGAGGGATTGCCTGGCCTGGCAAAAACCCGCGCTGAAAAAGTTTGGCTAACAATCTGCAAATGGATTTTAGCCCCGTGGAATTATCACAGATTTAATCAACGGATAATCTATTAGGAGGTCAAATAAAAATAACTAGTCGACTTTTTCTTTATACCGTCAGCTTACTGATGTTCACATCGGTTCAGGCTGCCACCAAGAAACCTAACATCTTGATCATCTGGGGTGACGACATCGGTCCGTATAACATCAGTGCCTACAACATGAGAAGTGGCAGTTAAATGACATGATCAATAGATAAAGCGATGAGTACAAGATGCCAACCATTACCCATGGTTAAACTTTTTTCCAGGTACATTAAATAAATATATTACTAAGACTGAAATAATTAATTATCACATAAGAGTTGAATGGGAGATGAAACATGACCGATGGAACCATGACAGGCATTGATTATTTTGCCTGGCTTGTATTGATTGTGATCATCGTTGCGACGGTTGCTGTGTTTGTCGCACTGGCACAGTTGCCCGGGCAGATTGCCCAAAAGCGAGGTCATCCGCAGGCCGATGCGATTAACGCCGCCGGCTGGTTGGGTCTATTGCTTACCCTTGGAGTTGTCTGGGCACTGGCTGTGATCTGGGCATTAGCGAAACCGGCAGTGCCGAGAATACAAGCTGATACGAGCACCGACGAAACCGGAACCGAGCCGAGTAGCAACGCAGCACAAGAGGCTAAGTCATGATTGTCTTTCTCACGGTTATCTATGTTGCACTGTTATTCCTGCTCATCAAGATGAACAGGGTACCGAACAGCAAAGGAACATGGCTTACCATCATTCCTTATGAACTTTTTCTCATCATTGGTTTCTTTATTCCAATGCAATGGGGCGCACCCGCGGGTTTTGCCACAACCCTGGCCTATTCCGTATCCATTACGCCTAATGTGAATGGTGTGGTTACTGAAGTACCGGTCGAGAGCGACAAACCGGTGAAGCAGGGTGATGTCCTGTTTAAGATCGATCCTACTCAGTACCAGGCTGCGCTCGATGGACTCAAGGCCCAACTGGTGCTGGCCGAAACACGACTCAAGCAATCGCAGGCACTCGCCAAAGAACAGGCTGGTTCTATCTACGAATTACAGGCCTATCAAGCACAGGCGGATGGTCTGAAAGCGCAAATCGTCAGTGCAGAATGGAACCTGGCAGAAACCATAGTACGTGCACCATCGGATGGTATCGTGACCTATGTCGGACTTCGGCCCGGTGCGCGGGTGGCCAATTTACCTTTTTTCCGTGCCATGGCCTTTATTGATACCTCCGAACCCCTGTTAGGTGCGCAGATTCCGCAAAACTTCTCACAACACATTGAGCCGGGACAGGATGCTGAAGTCACTTTTGAAGCACATCCGGGTAAAATATATTCCGCCAGGGTAATGTATGTTTTACCAGCCACCGCCCAGGGACAAGTTCAGGTTACAGGGTTTGCTGCACAACCCCTGGCAACTCAAGCGGGACCCTTCTTCGTTCGCCTGAAACTGAATGATCCGCAAGTCGAAGCTTCGCTGTTGCCAGGATCGAGTGGTTCTGTCGCCATCTACACCTCCAGAGTCAAGGTCGCCCACGTTATTCGTAAAGTCATGGTCCGTATGGAAGCGATTATGAATTACATTGACCCAAGGTAGACAATATGATGTTTAGACATAGTTCGATTGCTGCTTGTTTACTTGTAGTTACTGCGTGTGCGGTAGAGAAACCCCCTTCCATTGACGAAACAGCGAAATCATCACTCCCGGAAACTACCGAAATTGCTCCGGCTTATGTGGAAGCGGCCAATGCCGCAAAGGGTGCGGTCACGGATGGTTGGCTAAAAACATTTGCCGATCCAAAACTGGAAGCTATCGTTGCCGAAGCCATCAAAAATAATTTAAACCTGAAAGCAGCCGTGGCGAGAGTCGATGCAGCGGCTGGCTTTGCCACCCAGGCCGGTACCGAACTAACTCCTGTCGTTGGGCTAGGTGGCCGAGGTCTAGCCCAGGAAGGTTTTTCTGCGAGTGATCCTGCGCTAACCTCATCGGGGGTCGCCTTGAACATGTCCTGGGAACTGGATCTTTGGGGGCGAGTACGGGCACAGGCTCAGGCCGGAGAAGCTGCGTTCGAGGCGGCACAATATGAACTGGAATGGGCCTACCAGTCGATTGCCGCACAAACGGCAAAAATCTGGTTTTTGGTAACCGAAGCCAAATTGCAACTGGATCTTGCGCAACAGGCACAGGCGCTTTATGAGCGCAACCTGAAACTGATCGAAGCGAAACGCAAACAAGGTCAGCTTAGCTCACGTGAAGTCGCGCTTGCTCGTGCACAGGTAGCTGCAGGCCAGGCCACAATTAGACGCGCACGCGGTGCCAAACAACAAGCGTCACGGGCACTTGAAGTCATGCTGGGCCGCTACCCATCAGCCGAAATCGAAGGGGCCGATGACCTGGTGGCGACCCTGTCGCCAATCCCGATTGGCCTACCATCCGAATTACTGGAACGTCGACCCGATTTACGCGCTGCGGAACGGGCTGTTGCCGCGCAGTTTCTGCAGATTCAATCGGCAGAGGCTGCAAAGCTACCGACTATTTCATTAACTGCAGGTGTGGGCACCAGTTCAAATGAGTTATCCAATATACTGTCCCTGGATAGCGATTACTGGACGGCTGGCGCAAACTTTATGGCACCCATTTTTACCGGTGGTGCACTTGCCGCCCAGGTGGATATCGAATCGGCGCAATTCCAGGAAGCCATGGCCAACTACGGCCTGGTGGCCTTGCGCGCCTTCTCGGAAGTTGAGCAGGGGCTTGCCAATGAAACACTATTGCGAGAGCGAGAAGAGTTTTTGCGCCAGGTTTTGATAGAATCATCCGAAGCGCTACGTGTGGCTCAAGTGCAATTTAATGTAGGTAAAGTGGATTATCTCCTGGTGTTACAACAACAGGGGCAGGTTATCGCCGCCAGGGTAAACTTACTCAATATGCAGGATCAACGACTACAGCAACGTATTGACTTGCACCTGGCCCTGGGCGGAAGCTTTGATGAAAAGCCAGTAGAATAAATTCAGCTGTCACCAGTTGTAAGCGACAGCACAGGACCGCTTATTTACGGGGAAATATATGATTCGTGATCAAATACTCGACCTTAAACAACGCATGGGCCAATCCATTATTGGTCAGGAACAGGTGGTGGAACGCCTGCTGCTGGCCTTACTGTGTAATGGTAATGTGCTGGTTGAGGGCTTACCCGGTCTGGCCAAGACGCGGGCAGTAAAGGCACTGGCCAAAAACCTGGAAGCGGAATTCAGCCGTATCCAGTTCACCCCGGACCTGCTGCCGTCTGACATCACCGGTTCCGAAATGTACCTGGGTGAAGATGCGCAGCAGCGATTTGAGTTTCAGCCCGGACCGATTTTCTCCAACATCGTGCTCGCCGATGAAGTCAATCGCGCCCCGGCCAAGGTGCAGGCTGCTCTACTGGAAGCCATGGAAGAACGCCAGATTACTGTGGCGCGAACAACCCACAAACTACCCCCGCTTTTCATGGTAATGGCTACCCAGAATCCGATTGAACAGGAAGGCACCTATCCCCTGCCGGAAGCGCAAATGGACCGCTTCCTGATGCATATTTATATCAGCTATCCCGATGATGCCGCCGAAGCAGAAGTAATGCGGCTGGTGCGACGGGAAGAAGCCCGCAGTCAAAAACCTGCCGAGGAAAAACAGCAGGTTGAGTCCGCAACGCCCATCCCGCAGAGTGCCATATTCGACGCACGTGCGGAAATTGTCGAAGTGGAAATATCCAGGCCGATGGAAGAGTACATCACCTCCCTGGTAGCCGCCACGCGTCGTCCCGCGGAATTCAGTGAAGACCTGGCAAAGTATATCCAGGTGGGTGTCAGCCCGCGCGGCTCCATTGCTCTGGATAAATGTTCACGCGCCCATGCCTGGTTGAACAAACGTGACCAGGTCACGCCGGACGATATCCGCGCCGTCATCAACGACTGCATACGCCACCGCATTATCCTGAGTTATGAAGCCAATGCCGATGGTCTGACCAGCGACAATGTGATTGCACAACTGGTTGAACAGGTCGCGGTAGCCTGAGCGGTTAAAACAGGACGCACAGCATGGACTGGTCAAAGATCACTAGAAACAAGGTTGCCACCGGCAAGCCCTATGGCGCTTATGCCAGTCTTGATGAGTTGGTCCGTATACAGTTTAAAGCGCGGGATTTTTCATTTCTGCCACAACAACCGGTCAGCAGTATTCTTTCCGGACGCTATGCATCCAGACTACGCGGTCGTGGTTTGAATTTCGAAGAACTTCGTCGTTACCAGCCGGGTGATGACACCCGTACCATAGACTGGAAAGTCACGGCACGTACCCGCAGTCCCCATGTGCGTGTTTACAGTGAAGAAAAAGATCGCGCGGTGATCCTGGTGATCGATCAGCGCATTAATATGTTTTTTGGCACTCGGGATAAATTCAAATCAGTAACTGCGGCAGAACTGGCCGCCCTGGCCGCCTGGCGATCCGTGGACATGGGCGACCGGGTTGGTGCTGTGGTGTTCAACGACACTGAAGTCATCGACATCCAGCCACAAAGAAGCCAGAAAACCGTGATGGCTATCCTTGGCGCCGTGGTACGCCTGAATCACCAACTGCGGGCTGATAGCACAGAAAAACCCAATCCTGACATGTTAAATATTGCCCTGCAAAAAGCGCTCAGGCTTGCCTCCCACGATATGCTCATGGTGCTGATCAGTGATTTTTTTGGCGTTGATGAACACACCGAGCGACTGACCACACAGATGGCGGCCCACAATGATGTGCTGGCACTGCTGGTACATGACCCCATGCGCCTGGACCCCGGACAGCAACCTGTTAATGTCTCGGACGGCAGCATGCAAATGCAACTGAATTTATCCAATAAAAAGGAACGGGACAGCCTTATCCAGGACTATAAAACTGAGCAACAACAGATCAGCCACTTCCTGCGCAAAGTCTCCGCACCGCTTTTAATGGTGAGCAACCAGGGCGATGTGGTTGACCAGGTCAGGCACCTGCTGGGTGTACCGAGGCGAGTGTGATGCATGAATAAGGATCCATACAGCCTGGATAATTTACGCGATATTATGCTTCCTGATGCCCCGCCCCTGTGGCCACCGGCACCGGGTGCCTGGCTATTACTGGCGATACTGGCAGGTATTATTTTACTGCTTGTATTGCAGCTGCATACTGCCCGAAAACGCAATGCTTATCGACGCGCAGGTATGGCATTACTACACAGCGCAAACACGGTGCATGATGTATCTGTCTGCCTGAAACGAGTTGCCCTGGCAATATTCCCACGACAACAGGTTGCCTCACTCTACGGCGAGGACTGGGTAGTGTTTTTAAATAACAGCTGTGCGCAATGTCGCTTTGCGGTCACTGATCTGGAGGCTCCTGTAAGCAAGGCCAATGCACAACTGATCGAGCAGGCAGCTATCTGGATCCAGCAGCATCGCAGGCCCGATGCCGCTCCCGAGCAAAGGCCTATGCAGCATGCTTAGCCTGTCCTATCCCTGGCTGTTACTGTTGCTACTGCTGCCGCCTCTGCTACGTTATCTTGCGCCTCCCTATCGACAATCCCAGCCGGCCATACGTGTACCCTGGTTTCAGCGCATGGCGAACGCTCTTGGTAAACAACCCGCTCAAGGGGCCGTGGTGGCAGACACTAAAGTCATTGAACATGTGTTTGTGGCAGTGCTGTGGTTGCTGCTGGTGCTCGCCCTGGCCCGCCCACATTATCTCGAACAACCGCTTAGCCAGGTGATACCTACCCGGGACCTGATGTTGCTGGTGGACCTTTCCGGCTCCATGAAAACCCAGGACTTCAGCAATCCCCAGGGACAAACCCTGGACCGTTTAAGCGCGGTAAAACAGGTACTGGATGATTTCCTGACGCGACGCCAGGGCGACCGCGTCGGTTTAATCGTGTTTGGTAATGCGGCCTTTGTACAGGTGCCGTTCACCCAGGACCTGGAAGCCAGTCGCATCCTGCTGCAGGAAACAGCGGTGCGCATGGCCGGGCCACGCACCGCGTTTGGCGATGCCATCGGCCTGGCGATAACCCTGTTTGAACGTAGCGAGGTCGAACACCGGGTGATAATCGCCCTTACCGACGGTAATGACACAGGCAGCAAAGTGCCGCCAGCAGAAGCGGCAAAAATTGCCCGGGATAATGACATCACCATTTATGTGGTGGGTGTCGGTGATCCACAGGCCAGCGGTGAAGAAAAACTGGACCAGGACGCGCTGACCCAGGTGGCATCAATTACCGGCGGACGTTATTTTCACGCCGCCGATGGCAAACAGTTGCAAAGTATTTATAGTGAACTGGACAGTATCGACACCCGTGAAGTCGAAGTAAAAACCCATCGACCTCGCCGCGACCTTTTCCACTGGCCACTGGCGGCATTCCTGCTGCTCGGGCTTGTTTATTACACGGCTAAACTTGTACTATCCGGGCACCCGCAACACAGGAGCCGTGATGGCTGACTGGCACCTGCTGCGTCCTTACTGGCTGCTAAGCCTGATACCGGTACTGCTGCTATGCTGGGCACTGTGGCGCAAACAACAACAGGCCAGTAGCTGGCGACAGCTGGTGGATGCACACCTGATTACCCATCTGCTGGTCGGCGAAACAGCCCAGCGGCGTATACGCCCGCTGCCGCTGTTACTCATCATCTGGATACTCACAGCCATTGCCCTGGCAGGACCCACCTGGCGCAAACAGGCGGCACCCTTTGGCCAGGACCAGGCCGGACTGATGGTCGTGTTAAAAGTCAGTGAAACCATGAACGCGACCGATGTACAGCCCTCCCGACTCGAGCGCGCCAAACATAAACTGCGCGACTTACTGGAACTGCGCAAGACTGCCGCCACCGGTCTCATTGTATACAGTGGCAGTGCACACCTGGTGATGCCATTGACACAGGATGACCGCATCATTAGTGCCATGATTGAGGATCTGACGCCGGAGCTAATGCCTGCAGATGGTGATGCCTTGCAGCAGGCATTACAACTATCCCGCTCTGTGTTCGAAAAAACCGCTATACCCGGTTCCGTGCTGGTCATGGCCGATGCGGTAGCGCCGGCCCAGGTCCAGGCCATCTCTGCCAAAGACCGCACCATGCCGGTACAGTTTCTGTCGCTGCAATCCCCAGCAGCCCCTATTGATACCGGCATGGAAAGTGTAGCCAGCACCTTGCAGGCAAGGGTTAGTCAGTTAACGATAGACCAGAGCGATGTACAACAACTGGCTCAGCGCGCACAATCACGCATCACATCGATAAACAACTCGCAGACCGGCGAACAATGGCAGGATGCCGGCTACGCCCTGTTACCCTTGATCGCATTGTTCAGTTTAATGTGGAGTCGAAAAGGCTGGGTATTGCCATGATGCGACAATGGTCATCACCGAGGGTGCAGGGAATGGCTGTACTGGTACTAATTCTTGCTGCAAGCACCATTTGTTTCAGTAGTGATTCTTGCACCCTGTTAAGCGCAGACCAGAAAGCCTATCACCATTTTAAACGCGGCGATTACCAGCAGGCCGCACAGCAGTTTGTTGACCCCGCATGGAAAGGCGTTGCCTATTTCAAACAGGGCGAATTCAAGCAGGCCGCAGGAATGTTCGCCGGTTTTGATACTGCACCGGCCGCATTCAATCAGGGCAATGCATTGCTGATGCTGGGCAAGTATGAAGATGCGGTTAAACGCTATGAGCGTGCGCTTGAGTTAAAACCCGGATGGGAAGATGCCCTTATAAATCGTGACATTGCCCAGGGGCGCGCAAAACGCGTGGAAAAGAAAGGTGGTGAAATGACCGGTGGCAAGATGGAAGCAGACGATTTTGTGTTCAGCAAAAACAAGGCGCCCGCTTCAGCCGGTGAAGAGCAGGTCAGCGGCGAGCAACCAATAAGTGACCAGGCCCTGCGTGCCATATGGTTACGCAATGTACAAACTAAACCGGCGGATTTTTTACGCGCCAAATTCGCCTATCAATATGCCACCCATGCCAATGGCAATAGTAACACTGAGGTCAAACAGCGAGATCAGGCAAAATGAAATATTACGCCAGCGATGATTGCTGCATGGATACCTGCAACCATGAAAGGTGCTGTAACTAAAAGCGTATGAAAAACATTTTCCCAACTATTATGGCCCTTATGATGGCTCTGGTTTCAGGCTATCCAGCCCTGGCATTTGGCGAAGATATTGTCCTGCGCACTTCGCTGACCCCTGAGCAGGCCTGGCTGGGACAGCGTGTGATACTGCACATTGACGTGCTGGGAAAAAACGGCTGGGCCCAGTTAAAAAAAGTACATGACGTTGATGTAAAAGGCGCACAACTGCTGCGGCTTGAATCCCAGAGTACAAGATTGAATGAAACCATTGCCGGCGAATCCTACACGGGTTCGCGCTATGAATTCATGCTGTTTGCCCAGCGCCAGGGTAAGATCACGGTACCTCCGATACCGGTAGAGGTTGCGATAAAATCATATGGTGCGAATACAAAAAGCCATAGCCAGCACATGTCAACCCCTGCGGTCGAATTCATTGCTCAATCCCCGCCGGGTACGGAAGCTATTGACGGTATTATCAGCACCACGGAATTTACCGTGACACAGGAATGGGGCATAGCGACTGAAAAGCCCAGGACAGGTGATGCGATAAAACGTATTATTCGCTTACAGGCCACTGATGTATCCGCTATGGCCTTCGCACCATTAGTACATAAAAATATTCCGGGCCTGGCTGTCTATCCCGGCCAGCCAAGCGTTGAAAACAGCTACGATCGTGGTACCCTGAACGGTATACGCATCGAAACCATTACCTATGTATTCGAAACGCCGGGAAAAGTTAGCATACCCGGTTTTACATTACCCTGGTGGGACCTGGTTGCCGAAGAATTGAAACAGAATGAGCTGCCCGGAATGGATTTTAAGGTTAGCGGTAGCCCCGGCAGTATTTTAAAATCAGCGGGGCAAACCGGATCATGGATAGCATGGGTGATAATAATGCTCATAGTATATCTATGCATACGCTATCGACACCCGGTGATGGCTTACTGGCGCAGTTGGAAAAACACCAGAACCGAATCGGAGGCGATGTATTTTCGACGTAGCTTACAGGCGCTTAAGACACCTGATCGCAAAACAATATTGCGCGAACTGGTGCGCTGGCTGGATAAGATCAATACTCAGTCACAGCCGGCCCGGCTTGATGATTTCTTTCAACAATATGCTAGTGCTGAGATGCAGGCTTTAGTCATGGAATTATCTCGCAATCTTGATACTGACAGCCGTTTTGATACACAGACATTTCGCCCAGGCTTAATAGACGCAAGAAAGCGCTGGCGGCATGAACGGAATACCAGGCACCATATTAGTAAAATATTGCCGGAGTTAAACCCTGTCGATTAATGTATATTGTTCAGGCTGCACACAAATTACATATGAATAATAACAATAATAAAAGAGATTTCTTAAATGCAAATGTCTAAGCATCTATTCCTTATGATTTCTAATGGACCCTGGTCATTGTCTCTATTAAGGCCTGTTATTTTAATAGGCTTTATGTTTTCAACAGGACTATTCGGCTGCAGCGAACCTGATCATGGCCCGACAAACAAGCAACCGCCTGAGTCGTCGACGGAAACGAGCGTTCAATACGTCGGTGCGCAAAAGTGCATCAGCTGCCATGAACAGCAACATGCGCTGTGGCAAGACTCCCACCATGACCTGGCGATGCAGCCGGCCAATGAACAAACCGTACTGGGCGACTTCAACAATACCACTTTCGATTACTATGGTACCGTATCTACATTCTATAAAAAGAATAAGCAGTTTTTTGTGCAAACCGACGGCCCTGATGGAAAATTAACGGACTACCCTATTGCTTATACTTTTGGCGTTTATCCCTTACAACAATATTTAATTAAATTTCCCAACGGCCATTATCAGGCCCTGAATGTGGTTTGGGATACCCACAGCAAAGACGAAGGCGGTCAACGCTGGTTTCATTTATATCCCGATGAACATATAAAACATGATGATGAATTACACTGGACCGGTGTCAATCAAAACTGGAATTTCATGTGTGCTGACTGTCATTCGACCAATTTGCAAAAGAATTATGACCTGGCCAGTAAAACCTACAACACCACCTGGTCTGAAATCGATGTCGGTTGCGAAGCCTGTCATGGGCCGGCATCCCGGCATATGGCCTGGGCAGAAGACAACAGCCGCCATAGTAGTGATAAAGGATTATCCGTCGCATTTAATGAGCGTAAAAATATGGCCTGGGTGATGGATGCGGTGACCGGCAATGCCAAACGTACCCCGCCTAAACAATCGCATACGGAGATTGAAGTATGCGCGCAATGCCATTCTCGACGCTCGACCAATTATCCCGGTGCCCGACCTGACCACGCCTTGCTGGATAATTTTCGACCGGCTTTACTCACTGAGCCGCTGTATCACGCGGATGGTCAAATCGATGGTGAAGTCTATGTCTATGCCTCGTTCATACAAAGCAAAATGTACCATGCCGGTGTCAGCTGCAGCGATTGCCACGACCCACATAGTTTGAAATTGCATGCTGAAGGCAACAACCTGTGTGCTCAATGTCATTTGCCGAGCAAATTTGATACGGTCGAGCATCATTTACACAAACCAGGCACGGAAGGCGCCCAGTGTATTGACTGTCATATGCCGGCGAAAAAATATATGGTGGTGGACCCCAGAAATGATCATAGCTTCCGTATCCCACGCCCGGACCTGTCGGTAAAACTCGGTGTTCCTGATGTCTGCACTCGATGCCATTCAGATAAAACCTCACAATGGGCGGCAGAAAAACTCGAACATAAATATGGCAAACCTGAAAAACACTATGGTGAAGCCCTGCATGCAGGACGCCAGGGTTCAACTGGGGCTGAACAATTGCTTAGCGAATTAATCACTGATGACACACAACCCGCCATTGCCCGGGCAACAGCGGTTACATTATTACCGCCCTATTTATCACCACAATCCGCAGCCATATTGCAAATGGCCGCCAATGATGAACAACCCCTGTTAGGACTGGGCCTGGCGATAGCGCTGGATGCCATACCACAGCAACATCGTCTGCCTTTTGCCTATCCATTGCTATACGATGACCACCGCATCACCCGTGCACTGGCCGGTCGTTCATTGCTGGGTATTTCACTGGAAAACCTGCCCACCGAAGGCAGTGTAAAATTCGATCAGGCAATGGATGACTACAAAACCGCACAAATGTTTAATGCCGATCGCCCCGAGTCCCTGTCTAACCTGGCCAGTCTTTATGCACAACAGGGCCAGACGCAACAGGCTGAGCAATTTTATAAAGCAGCAATAGAACTGGCACCCTATTTTACACCGGCCTATGTGAACCTCGCCGATTTTTACCGCAGCATAGGTGATGACACTTCAGGTGAAGCCGTGTTGCAAAAAGCCTTGATGCGGGTAACAGATAACACCCCGGTACACTTCGCACTGGGCTTATTCCAGGTACGCCAGCAAAAACTGACCGCTGCCATAGGCCACCTGCGCAAGGCGGCAGAAAGCCCCACGACTACCGATCGTTATGTCTATACCTATGCCATAGCATTACATTCTTCCGGCAATGCCAAACAGGCACTACAGGTATTAGACAAAGCCCAGCAGCAGTACCCGACGAATGCAGACATTATTTACGCATTAATATCTATCAATAAAGAACTGGGCAATCAGGAAAAAGTTAAATTTTATGAAAGCAAATTAGCTACACCCATGCGATAGCTTATCCGGCTCTATCCCTGAGGTATCCCCGCAAAATACACATTAAATTCAAAAAGATAAAGTTAACGCAAATGAACGCGAATAAGGAAACGACTTTATAAAACTAAATTCGGCAATATCTGAATCACAGTGCTTCAAAACAGATTTTATAGAAATCCAAATTAGCTTGAGATGTAGGTTAATCTGTTATTATTTAGCGTTTATTTGCGTTTTCTTTTGCTTTTGACTATTAAGGTATACCTCAGGCTCTATCATGATTATGCCGTTATAAATTTACCAGCCCCCCTATCCGTTTACTGGTAGCATGCACAGGGTGACCATTAAGCTGATGCCGGTTAAAATGGTCAAAATATAAGTAAGTACTACCGATTACTTAGGCCGAAAGATCATCCCCTTGATCTACAGAGGAGCAAGACCATGAATACCAAGATCATAAAAACCAGGGCCCTATTTATAACTCTCGCAGTGTGCCTTGCCTTCATGCTACCTGCTAAAACCTTTGCCGCTGAAGGGGATGCCAGTGCTGCTGCACAAGCCAACAATCCTCTGGCCAATATGACGGCCTTCAATTTACATAATTACTATATCGGCAAACAGACAGAATCCAGTAAAACGGCCAACCAGTTCTGGATGCGCTATGCGAAACCTTCTTCCGTGGGTGAGAGCAACTGGCTGTTGCGGGCATCTTTGCCGGTCAATAGTTTTCCTACGCCACCCTCTGGGGATAAAGAAACCGGGCTGGGAGACCTGAACGTGTTTGCCGCATATCTGATCGACGTGGGTAACCCGGCCATCAGCTTTGGCATCGGCCCACAGATTAGTGCACCCACGGCTACGGAAGATGCCCTGGGCAGTGAAAAGTGGTCTGCTGGTTTTGCCAATGTGCTGTTCGATGCGAGCTCAGCAAAATTCCAGTACGGATACCTGCTTACCTGGATGACCAGCTTTGCCGGGGAAGATAGCAGAAACGATGTCAATTCCGGTGCTTTCCAGCCATTTGCCATGGTTCAACTGGGCAAGGGTCGCTACCTGCGCACGACAGGAATCTGGGCCTATAATTTCGAAGACGATACCTATTCGGTACCCCTCGGTATCGGCTATGGCCAGGTGATTAAGAAGGGCAAGACGGTTTACAACATTTTTATAGAGCCGCAGTGGTCGGTGGCGGATAAAGGCCCTGGATGGCCAGAATGGCAGGTGTTTGTTGGCTTTAATATGCAGTTTATGAAATAGCGACATAGCGAGCACATCGACCAGCAGCCTTTTCGGCAGCTTCCTGACACATGGAACAGACGTTCAATATATAAGCTTTGGCGCAGAAGGTGTTTTATGATGTGAAACATAACTATGATCAAGAAGAAGGATCATTGATCCTGGATTTTGTGGATGCCAAATCAAAAAAATTAATCTGTCGCGGCGTATTAAAAGCTTAAGTCCAGAACCTCAATACTCCGGAAAAAATTGAAGCCCTCATCAAGCGGGTGGTGAATAAAATTCTGAAAAAGTATCCACCTTCATCATAAAATTAGTGCACGCTGATATTTGTAAATTTGCAGCCACGACAGAATGATTGCGACCGGGAACAACAGGACACATGAGGCACCTGTACCCAGCGATGATGAAAAAGAACTTGTTTTACCGAGGCTTTTGGAACATCATCTATTTATCGCCTCTGGACTGTCTGCATTATCAACAGCCCGGTGAAAAACGAGTTTAATAAATTTATTACACACTGTGTCAATATAATAAAGAGTGGTTGATTCGCGACAGCAGCATTGTTCGCGACATGCCCTATAGATGAGCAGGTGAATACAATGCAATCAACTCATCAATTTTATCTGGGTGCTCAAAAATTTTTTAGCCTGATCTCAGCGCTTATTGTGCGGCATATTACTTTAGCTGCCGAGTTTCTACCACACCTAAAAAGCGACCTGCCTGCACCGACAGTCTCAGGTTAATACATAATAAATATCTGCTTGGCGAGAGTCGAATATGGGACGACGGATTATTACATCAGCATCCGTGCCGGTAATGCGGCTTGGACATCCTCTTGCGTTTGCCGGGTTTCTGAGAAGCATCGGCGCACCTGTTGATAACGCCTTCAAAAAGGCACGGCTATCATTATTATGTGACGACCCCAATACTTACGTACCAATACACCTTGTTCGATCATTTTTCGAAGATATGAGCCATCGCGAGGTCGAAAACCTGGGCTGGGAGACCGGTCATTGGGCGCAGGAAAACCACGTCCATCAAGATTTAATTAAACGTCTCACCCATGCGCCTACACTTGGCCGGGCACTCAATGATTTTTCTGCCCTGGTGAGTACAGAAAACTCACACTATCGTCTAGGTTTAATCGAATGTGGTGAGGATGTGCTGTTCTGGGTCCAGGATAACTATGATTTCGGCACTCCAGGTCACCACATCGGGCTGAGCTATTCGCTGATGGCGATAATAGCCATCCTCCGACATTTCGCCGGGACTTCCTGGCAGCCATCTGAAATCAGTATTCAAGCACTAGCAGTACCTGATACGGTGAGGGAGAGACTGCCGGAGACTCGGATTATCCTGGGACAGAAACTATGTTACATAAGATTACCTCGAGTTTTTCTGGGCCTGCCGCCTGAAAAACAATGGGCCAGGAGAAAGGATAAAATCAATACTACCGATTCTTTGATCATGACCAATAAGCTGAATTACACAGAAACATTACGACTGGTACTAGAAACTTATCTCGCGGAAAGCAGTCTTTCTGCCGAAATGGTAGCTGCCTTAATCGGCACCTCAAGCCGCACTCTGCGTCGACGTTTAATCTGTGAAGGCATTACATTTTCAGAATTATTGGACCAGGTAAGATTCGATGTTGCGAAACGACTCATGAACCAAGCTCCGGCAAAAATGATCGATATTGCCTATGCCTTGGGCTATAGTGACCCATCTCATTTTGCGCGCGGTTTTCGCCGCATGACCGGCGTAAGCCCAAGCACATATCGTCGTAAGCTCTGCATGCCGGAAACATCGAGTCAGGACTGATATTTGGCAGGAAATGGCCAGATTGAAGAAACTTCATAATTTAGCATGGTATCTGATTTGGCCTTTATTTATCCGCCAACCGCAAGATAATTGGTGACAAGGCAATCTTTAATTAAGCCACCAATAGCAGGGGCGCATCTAAGACATACCAATAGAATGGGCTCATCTAGAGCCACGCACGAGTCTACAAGGGTAGCCATCAGGCATATGAATAACCATATGAGTATGATGTTTACCCCGATATAGCCAGAGATTCATGATACTAACGGATCCATAAAAAAGAATACATTATTTATTCAATCTATAGTAAAATGTGTCCATGAAAATAGAT
>JBLYYN010000219.1:0-12899 GCA_048550535.1 Gammaproteobacteria bacterium | reverse complement strand
TCTGGTTTTTCCGCTAGCGCTTTTGAAATAGTTAAAGAAATCCGAATTCGGATCGATCAGCATAATATCCTGCTTACCACTGAAGGTATTTTTATAGGCATCCATACTTCGATAGAATCGATAAAACTCTTGATCCTTACCATAGGCTTTGGCATAAATATCAGCGGCCAGGGCATCACCTTCACCACGAACGATTTCAGAATCACGATAGGCTTCGGCCAGCAGAACCTTACTCTGACGATCAGCATCGGCACGAATACGTTCGGCTGACTCTGCACCCTTGGAGCGGAAATCACGTGCAACACGTTCACGTTCTGCTCGCATACGATTGTACACTGAGCTACTGACCGAGGCTGGCAGATCGATACGTTTAATACGTACATCCACCACTTCAATACCCAGTGTTTTGGCTTTTTCCTGAGCCTGCTCGGTGCTAATACCCATGATTTCGGTGCGATCCCCGGCTACCACTTCCTGAATCGTTCGTTTACCAAATTCATCACGTAAACCTTTCTTGATGGTTTGATACACCAGGCTGCCGGCACGCAGTTCATCACCATTGGTGGTTTTAAAATATTCAACCACATCCTTGATGCGCCATTTCACATATAGGTCAACAATCAGATCTTTTTTCTCACCGGTGAAGAAGCTCTCCGCCTTGGCATCGATGGTCAGAATCCGTTTGTCGAATTTGCGAACGTTATGCACGAACGGGATCTTGAAATGAATACCCGGTTTATAATCCGATTCAACAATCTCACCAAACTTGAATTTGATGGCCAGTTCCCGTTCATCAACATAGAACACCGTAGACCAGAAACCCACAACAACGATGACCAGCAGTGCTAATCCAAATGATTTAAACATTAGCGTGTCTCCCTTGTTCTCAGATCACTGCGATTTCGACTGCTATCGGAACTAGTGCTCCGCGACCTGTCAGTGGTCGAGGCAGGCAGTTGAAAAGATCCTGGCGATTGAAGGCTGCTAGCTCCCTGGTTCATAATTTTATCCAGCGGTAAATACAACAGATTGTTGCCACCTTTTACGTCCACCATGACTTTGGAGCTGTTACTCAATACAGATTCGACAGCTTCCAGGTAAATACGATCACGGGTCACTTTAGGTGCTTTTTTGTATTCTGTCAGCAGCTGAGTGAAACGCTTGGCTTCACCTTCTGATCGGGCCACCACTTCCTGTTTATAACCGTCGGCCTCCTCTCTAAGACGAGCCGACTGACCACGGGCTCTTGGAAGCACTTCATTACGGTAAGCTTCGGATTCGTTGATCAGACGTTCACGGTCCTCACGGGCCTGGGTAACGTCCTGGAAAGATTCGCGCACCGGCTGCGGTGGATTGGCATCCTGCAAGTTGGCCTCGATGACTTCTAAACCCGTACCATACTGGTCTAGAATTTCCTGGATCGTCGTTTTAATACGCGACGCCACTTCATCACGACCTTCGGTCATGACGAAATCCATGGTGCTGCGACCAATCACCTGACGCAAAGCACTTTCAGTGACCTGGGTCAGGGTCTCTTCAGGAAAACGCACATTGAACAGGTATTTCAGTGCATCGTTGACCTGATACTGAACGGTACCTTCGATATCGACGATATTTTCATCCTGGGTCAGCATAGTCGCCTTCAGCGGAAATTGGTGCCGTTCGGTAACATTCACTTTCAATACCGTTTCGATTGGCCGAGGCAAATGCCAGTGCAAACCTTTCTGAGTGGTATCTACGTGTTCACCAAAACGCATAATAACGCCACGTTCTGCCTCTTCGATTTTATAAAAACCGGTCAGCATCCAGATCGTCAGCAAAACGATAATAATCAGCCCGATACCCAGGCCACTGCCCGAGCTAGTACCACGGGAGCCACCGCCACCAAGCAGTCCGCCCAGTTTTTGCTGAAACTTACGAAAAACCTCATCCAGGTCGGGAGGCCCCTGATCGCCACCGCGATTTCCCCAGGGGTCCTGGTTTTTATTACCACCAGGCTCATTCCAGGCCATATGTTGACTCCAGTTTGTTAATTTGAATTCGGTCAAAAGAGCACGGATTGTAACCCGGATGACCACTAAATTCACGCTTGTTCATGGGAAATTTCATTTTGCTCTGCATATTTTTATCAAACACGGAAAATTAATGGATAGTAAACAAAATGAACAGGGTAGCTTGAGTAGATTTTTAATGTTGGTTTATATCGCATCCGCCAGTGTTTGTGGGTACTCTGCCGGCATCACCAGAGACTGGGGTATAGATTCCCGGCTGATTAACTGCAACAGATCCCGCTTGGGGATGTTTAAATTGATCAGGAAATTACCCAAATGATCTATATCTTCCGCTTGCACTGCCCCAATGGAGAACAGCAACGCCCGAATCCTCGCATGTTCCGGCTTCAGACAAATCAGGCCCTTGATCTGGTCTTCGCGGAAATATTCGAGCAATACACTCTGGATTAAATCCATTCCCGCACCGGTTTTGGCAGAAACCCAGATACGACGAACTCGCCCTTCATCGTCATGATCGATTCTGGGTTCCATTTCCAGCAGATCGATCTTGTTCATAATCTGGATCTGAGGCACATCACTGGCACCAATCTCATCCAGTACACTGTCCACAGCTTCGATATTCTCTATACGCAAGTCATCTGAGGCATCGATGATATGTAACAGCAGGTGGGCTTCTTCGGTTTCCTGCAAGGTGGAACGGAAGGCATCCACCAGATCATGGGGCAAATGACGAATAAAACCCACCGTATCAGCCAGCACCAGATGCTGGCCTTCTGTCAGTTCCAGCTTACGTAAGGTGGGATCCAGGGTCGCAAACAGCTGATCCTGAACATACACATCGGCTTCAGTCAGCCTGTTGAACAGCGTTGACTTGCCCGCATTGGTATAACCCACCAGGGCTACCGTGGGCACCTCGGCCTTACGCCGTGATTGTCGCCCCTGCTCACGCTGCTTGCGTACTTTTCCCAGGCGTTTGTTGATTTGTTTAATACGTTGGGCCAATAAACGACGGTCCGTTTCAAGCTGGGTTTCACCGGGACCTCTCAGGCCTATCCCCCCCTTCTGACGCTCCAGATGGGTCCAGCCCCGGATCAGGCGGGTCGACAGATGCCCCAACTGAGCCAGCTCAACTTGTAACTTACCCTCAAAAGTACGCGCCCGTTGGGCGAAAATATCAAGAATCAGACCGGTTCGATCCAGCACCCGGCACTGGAACTGACGTTCCAGGTTACGCTCCTGGGATGGACTCAAGGCATGATTAAACAGTACCAGTTCAGCCTCATGGGCCTGGATCAGCTCACAGATTTCATCTACCTTGCCACGACCTATGAAATACTTGGCATCGGGGGAATTACGCCGGCTAACCACCACATCCACCACTGTGGCCCCGGCTGATGTTGCCAGTTCCTCGAATTCACTCAGGTGTTCACGATGAAACTCCTCATTAAGATCCATATGAACCAGAATGGCCCGCTCACCGATATCAGGGCGTTCAAACAATGTTAGTTAGCCTCTCAACTCTATCTGTAAATTAAATGAATTATACACGCAAAACGGCCGCCTAATGGCAGCCGTTTAAGTACAAACCTGAATCAAGAAATCTTAATTACAGATTGCCGTTGCCCCCGGTGTCAGTGTCCTCACCGGATGTGGTCCATTTTACCGGCCGCGCCGGTACCACTGTTGATATAGCGTGTTTGTAAACCATTTGACTGACTGTATTTCGTAACAGAACTGCAAACTGATCAAATGATTCCACCTGACCTTGCAGTTTTATGCCGTTCACCAGGTATATAGATACCGGTACGCGCTCCTTACGTAAGGCATTCAGGAAGGGTTCTTGTAGCGATTGCCCTTTTGACATATTCCTCTCCCAAAAATTTTTCGTTGTTAGATTTGCCCGATTCATACATTTTATTTATATGTATGTTTCATACCCAATGATTACATTTTTATAATATATGGGCGGACTTGTATTATTCAAACGTTTCTACTCATAAGGATAGTGAATTTTTCAATTTTTTCACGATTTTCGGATAATTTCCCGGTTTGATATCAAAAAAGTTAGTCATCTGCTCTTTTCTCAACCAGGTCATCTGGCGCTTGGCTAACTGCCGGGTGGCAATTATGCCCTTTTCCACCATCTCCTCTAAGCCTATCTTATTTTCAAGATATTCCCAAACCTGTCTATATCCCACACAGCGCATGGAGGGCATATCCAGATTCAAATCAGCGCGAGATTTAAGTGCTGTGACCTCATCAATAAAGCCAAGTTCCAGCATTTGATGAAAACGCAGGGCTATACGCTGACGTAACTGCTCCCGATCCTCAGGCACCAGGGCAATTTTGATCAGATTATAGGGTAATTTTTGGGTCTGCTGCTGTTGCCAGAATTCAGTCAGGGGTCTCCCGGTGATTTCATACACCTCCAGGGCTCGTTGAATGCGTTGAGGGTCATTGGGATGGATACGTTGCGCAGATTCCGGATCAATTTCAGCCAGCTTCTGATGCATGTATGGCCAACCCCGCTCTCGGGCCATAGATTCCAGCTTATCCCGCACCTCAGGACTGGCCGATGGCAGCACCGACAAACCCTCCTGCAGCGCTTTGTAATAAAGCATAGTGCCCCCCACCAGCAGAGGAATACGCCCCTGGGATACAATATCGGCCATTTCCCTCAGGGCATCAAGCCGAAACTGGGCCGCGGAATAAGCCTCAGCGGGATCAATCAGGTTAATCAGCCGATGCGGCGCCTGTTTTAAGGTTGCGGCATCGGGTTTGGCGGTACCTATATCCATGCCCTTATACACCAGTGCCGAATCCACGCTGATAATGTCGCAGGGCAATTCCTTCACACACTGGATGGCCAGATCGGTTTTACCCGAGGCAGTAGGCCCCATGATGAAAATAGCAGTTGGAGCATCAGCAATATCAGCAGATTGTATGGTCAGATTTTTCATTGAGAAGTTATAAGTCGTAAGTCAGAAGTCGGAAGTCTTAAATCGGAGTCAAAATAGCAGGCTTTTGTTTTTGCCCTTAACTTATAACTTACGACTTATAACTTATAACTGTCTTTACTGCCCCCGCATGAACCATTTATCCATCTCGGACACACTGAATTCCACCCAGGTGGGACGGCCATGATTGCACTGGCCACTGCGTTCGGTACGCTCCATATCCCGTAACAGGGCGTTCATTTCGGGAATCGACAATTTCCGATTGGCCCGTACCGAGCCGTGACAGGCCATGGTGCCCAGCACCTCATTAATGGCATGACGTATGCGCTCACTGCTGCCGTAGGTGATCAGGTCTGACAACACATCCCGAACCATGGCTTCCGCATCGCCTCGGGCCAGGATGATGGGCAGCTGACGGATTCTCAGGGATTCAGGGCCGGCACGATCCAGTTCAAAGCCCAGTTCGGTAAAGATGGCCTGGTGCTGCTCGGCCAGATCCGCCTCCTTCTCGCTTACCGAGATCATCTGTGGCACCAGCAGTGGCTGAGATGCAATATTGCCCTCATCCATAGCGGTTTTTAGCCGCTCATAGGTAATACGTTCGTGAGCCGCATGCATATCCACCACCACCATGCCACGGACGGTTTGAGACAATATATAAATACCCTGCAACTGGGCTATAGCAAAGCCCAGCGGTGGAATATCGGCCTCAGCCAGTTCGGCTTCAGCAAGGCTAATCACACTGGGTTGAGCCAGACTGGCATAGGCCTGAATCTGCTCCTCTACCTTGAGCGCCATATGGGTCTGGCGACCGCCGCCACCGCCACCGCCAAAAAAGCTGGCTGCTGGGGCTGAACTGGGTGGCTGATTATAGGGGCTTGCTGAGTCCTGTTCTGTAACATCCGACTGATCACTACCCGGACGCAAATCCGCCAGCGCATGGTGAATGCCACGGAACAGAAAATCATGCACGGTTCGACTTTCCCGAAACCGTACCTCGTGTTTGGTGGGGTGGGCATTCACATCCACCTGCACCGGGTCCAGCTCCAGATACAGTACATAAGCCGGGTGACGGCCATGGAAAAGCACGTCCTGATAGGCCTGGCGCACGGCATGGGTCACCAGTTTGTCACGAATCATGCGGCCATTGACGAAGAAATACTGCATATCCGCCTGGGAGCGGGAGAATGTGGGAAAGCCAATCCAGCCATAGAGCTTCAAACCGGCCGCTTCAAACTCCATGTGCATAGCCTGCTCCACAAAACCACTGCCACACACATCGGCAATGCGTTTTTCCATGCTGCTCCTGTCACTGGCCGCCCGCATGTGATTGACCAGACGCTGATTATGGCTGAGCCGGATATCCACATCGAAGCGGCTCAGGGCAATACGCCTGACCACATCGTTCAGGTGATTGAATTCGGTTTTTTCGGTGCGCATGAATTTACGCCGGGCCGGCACATTGTAGAATAAATCGCGTACTTCCACCGTGGTGCCCACATCGTGGGGTGCCGGTTTTATGTCCGCGGAATGATGGTCCTGACCCTGAACACACCAGCCGTCTTCCTGTTCCTGTTTTGAAGTGATGGACAACCGGCTCACCGAGGCAATACTGGGCAGGGCCTCGCCCCGAAACCCCAGGCTATTCACCTTTTCCAGGTCATCCAGATTGCGAATTTTACTGGTGGCATGGCGAGACAGAGCCAGCGCCAGATCATCCTTGTGAATACCGGAACCATTGTCCCGGATGCGGATATTTTTACTGCCGCCCTGTTCAATATCGATTTCGATCCGGGTGGAACCGGCATCCAGGCTGTTTTCCAGCAGCTCTTTTACTACCGAGGCTGGCCGCTCGACCACTTCACCGGCGGCAATCTGGTTAATCAGCTGGTTGGGCATTTGCTGGATACGTTTGGTCATGGCGAATCGGTAGTGGATAAATAAAAAAAGGATTTTAACAGGGAATGGATGTGAAATCGCGGCCCAGGTGATGGTTTGCCTGCTGTCCTATGCTAAACCCGCATCACAGGGCAATATACGCTTTCAATAACCAATAAAAAGGGTGCCGTGGAAGACCACGACACCTTTTTATATGAAACAGGCCAGTTAATGAAACCTGTTGTACCAGTTACATATCGACAATCAGATTACCGTTCGCCAATAGATTATCGATGATTGCCTGGTCGGTGTTATAAGAACCACCCTCAGTGAGATCCACTCCACTCAGGGTAATCTGTTGCGTAAATTCAACAGAAGGATCGCCACCAACAGCATTTATACTCACAATGGTATCACTGCCGACCGAGTCAAAGTGCAAATAATGGTCTAATGGATTGGACTCCTCACCCTGTAACAGATCCGCCAGATTCAGTACATCGCCACCCACGCCTACAGTGAAGTCTGTAATAACATCAGAGGCTGGTACGCCGATTGTGCCTTCATCACCCGCTGACCATACGAATTGATCACTGTCATCACCCCCGGTGAGTGTATCGTTGCCGACACCGCCTTTGAGGATGTCGATGTCTGATCCACCCAGCAATGTGTCATCGCCGGCACCGCCGAACAACGCATCGGCACCCGCCTCACCTTCCAGCAAGTCATCGCCAGCGCCACCATAAATCATGTCGTCACCTGCTCCGCCCTGAACGATATCATCACCAGTGCCGCCATCAACCAGGTCGTTTCCGGCATCACCATCGAGATAGTCAGTGCCAGCCCCGCCAAACAGGCTATCGTTATCGTTACCGCCACTGAGATAATCGTTACCCGCGTTGCCGTAGAGCGTGTCACTACCCTCACCACCGGACACCGTGTCGTGACCCTCGCCACCGGATAGAATGTCGTTTCCGGTATCGCCATTGATGGCATCATTCATGACGCTGCCAATAATATTATCAGCGCCTATTGTGCCGGCAATGGTCTGGTCAATGGTATAGATCGATAAGCGGGCTGTATCGGACTGGCCGTCGGTGTCGGTGAGTAGATAATCGACCAAAATAGGCAGCTGAGTATCTGGCAATACTACTGGGTCGGGTACAACCGTAAAGTCGATCTGACTGATACTAAAGTCACCATCTGCACCGGTTGTTATTTCCATGCTATAAACACCGGTAATTCCGCTAAATGTCTGTGTATCGTTCCCGGTTAGTGCAACAGTGTCAATCACTCCTCCCAAATCATCATAGAAAATCGCAGATCCGGTACCTGCATCATAACCAAATGTCATGGTGATCTCTTCAACTCCATAAGGATAAAGGATCGAATCAAATGTCAATATAATGTTATCACCTGAGTCAGCACTATCACCCCAGTTATCTCCAGTACTGTTCACACCTATACCATTTACTCCGTTGTAAGTGATCACAGGATTACCATTGGATGTAGATGTCACCACAATACCCTGATCACTGCTTCCATCGGTAAAGCTTTCAGAAATAGTGGTTACTATAGGAGCACCCGTTTGATCCGGCGTGTACTCATAATGTCCATTGCTGCGCATGACAAAAGTGGAACCATCGTCGGAATTGGTGACCGTAGCCTGGAAAACATCATTGCCATCAATATCGGTCTCACGGCTATAGACCCAGCTAAGGTTACTGCCATTATCACCACTAGTTTGGTCCAGTGTTACAACCTCGATGGGTGATGCAGGTGTAGGATCATAAGCAACATTACTCAACTGGGCATCCCATCCAGTCCCACTATATGCTATGTCAACAGAACCAATACCGGAGTAACCTGCCAAATCGATACTGGTACCATCCGCCGCCGAATGCATTACTACCGAGATCACACTACCCGTTACATCGTAAAGGATCATTGTAACGGCATCATTATTACCTGCTTGATAATCATTCATTGTAAGAACAAGATTATCCACACCGTAAGGCAATGAACTACTATTAAATGTTATGGTTAGTGCACCAGCATCCTGGTCATCCAGCGTGCTATTGGCACGACCACCAGCTATACCGGCACCGGCGTTATTAAAACCGACACCGTTTACGCTACTTAATGCAAAATCGGTTGCTGTAAACGTATCATTGGTTGCAACATCTGCTGTCGAGCCCATTGGATCCGGTGGCATGATAGTTGACGTTGTTGTTGGTGGATCTAACGAAATCACCGAACCCATATAGGTAAATTCAGTAATTACCGCATCATCAACGATCTTATCAACACCGCCGCCTTGAGTAGAAAATGGCGTAAAGTCATCGCCATAAGTTGGGCCACCATCAGTGCCAATTGCATTGATGACATTACCGGCTGCGGTTTCGTAAGCTTCTACTGAATGCAGGTCGTCACGAGCTTCTGGACTATCGTCGATGATATTAATCGTCGCCGTTCCAGACGCTGCATCATTGTCACCATCAATAATGGTGTAGTCAAAATTGAATGTATTGCCTGCGGTGCCACTGGGAGCGACAAACATGTAACTTCCATCATTAAAATCAAAGGTGAAAGTACCGTAATCAAAACCGTCATCGGCATTAAGCGTGAGTCTTGATCCATCGATCTCCGCCGTAACCAGTGCTGGCGTAACGGTAATGGTATTGCCATCGTAGTTGAAGGTATAAGTCGTAGCAGGCGAGCCTAAATCCATCTCTATGGACTGTACATGACCACCATCTGCACCAAAGGTCAGATTTTCAATACTGCCATTGGCCACGATATTGCCGCCGAAAGCAGTTGGCACGGTACTTAAAAGTTCAGCCTCTAACTGAGATAAATCAGCAACAATCAAGGCATCGTCAACATGGCCACCGCCCTGCCCTAGGGAATCTATATTGTGAATATAATTCAAATCACTTAAGTCACCAGGCAAGCCTGATCCTATACCCACAGAGTAAGAATCAATGGAGTTATTATTTGCAAACTCTATATAACCACTACCAATGGGTGAAGTACCTGCGTTGGCTTCACCATCAGATATAAAGTAAGAGATGTTCTGCACATTATCGGCTGGATCCTGTACAGCTAAATCCGCGGCTAACTGGACCTGAATTTCATCGGTGGCTCCAATATAATTAGTGCCCCCATCCGGGCCGACATTATTCAAAGCTGTTTCAAAATCAATAAAATTATCGTAAGTACCAACAAGTGATGCATTGTCACTAAAAGTCAACAGGGTTATCGTCACCTGGGTAGACTGATTGAAATATTCTGCAGCCAGGGCAGCCAGCGATTGCTGGGCTATTTCCATGCGCGTAGGCTCACCATCTGGAGTAGTATCACCGGTAACCGCTCCCCAGGCCATACTTCCAGATCTATCCAGTGTAAACATGATATTGAAAACATTCTCTTCCGATTCAGGTATGTCTTCCACCAGATCATTAGCCACAGGCTGATCATCAATAATAGTGATCGTCAAGTCATCCTGCTGTGCCGTGCCATTGTTAAAGTGGTAAGTGAAACTTTCACTAACATCGGCACTACTAGTATCCGTGGTGTTCAGCACATACTCATAGTCACCGGCAACAAAACCAGGATTAGAGTTATCCGCATAAACCGTGAGTGTGCCCAGTGGCGTAGTAACACTGATAATGCCGTTGACGTCTGGGGTATAGTTGGTCGCTGCAAAATCAATACTATCAAGTGTAGTGGTTGCGTCTGCTGCACCATCATTAACTATTAGATTTCCAGTTACCACACTAGAGCCAACATCAACGCCGGAACCATCAGGCAAGGCACTTTCGTAGACGGTGTTCACATCGGCTTCTGTAGAGCCAACATTTATAGTGGTGGTACCCACGGTTGTGAACTCACCATCAGATACGGTATAGCTAAACACTTCCGTGCCATCGGTTGCATTCGCATCGAATTGCAGTGAGGTTAATTGTGCCAATGTCAGAGTATCGCCCAGGTTAACCGCAGTCCCGTTTGCCAGCGTCACAGTACCGACCGTTATTGGCAGACCGGTGACGGTAATAACCAGTACGGCATCGTCGGTATCCACATCTGTGGGGGCTGTAATATTGAGGGCATTATCCTGTGTGCTCGCTACAGAGTACTGATTATTGTCAAACACATCCGGCGCATCATTTTGCGCTGTAATGCTTAGACGACCAATATCGGCCCCAAACAGGTTATTGTAAGCATCATCATAAGCTTCAACGGTGATAGTGCGTACCGCGGTACTTGGATTATCCGACAGGTTTTCATATTCCAGACTGGCCAGAACCTGCTGGTATTCGTTAATGTCGGTGCCACCTGTTAGGGTAAGTTCCCAGCTATTACCATTCACAGCAATAGTGCCAGTTATACTGGTTCCGGCTGCTATATAAGTCAGACTATCCTGCCCGCTAATGTAACCATCAACACGTACCACCATTGAGCCTAGAGTCGTACTATCAACATCACTAACCGATACACCGGACAGCAAGGGGATCGCCACATCATTCTCGGTATAAACAGTGTCCGGCACGGCACTGACCAAAGGCGGATTCACTGGCACATCACTCACTATAATAGTGACGGTGGCGGTATCTGTTTCACCATCCGCATCGGTTAAGGTGTAGGTAAAGGTATCTGTTTCCGGACCACCACTACCGAAACCAGTAGTAGGTGTATAGGTATAAGTACCATCACCATTATCGACAAGAGTTCCGTTAGCACCCTGAGTAAAGCTGGTCAGTACGGCACCATCAAGCAACGAGTCGTTATCGAGCAAACTACCTATAACCAGCGGAGTATCAACCTGTGTGATATAACTATCATCCACAGCATCGGGTACACCATCATTGGCTCCAATCGTACCTATGCCCTGCGCACCACCTGCTGTTAAATGTGATCCAGAGGCAAAATTCACTGTCTGATTAAAGTTCGATAAATCAAGCGAGAAGGTTTCATCACCTTCGAAATTATTGGCATCACTGTTTACCGTCACCGTCACCGTGGTAGAGGTGGCGCCTGCTAAAATCGTGCCTGAAGTAGCACTCGCGACATAGTCAGTACCCGCCAATGCACTAATGTCGGCAGTACTGTAATCAAAGGTCAGATCACTGGCCAGGGCCTGGTCCAGTGAAATTGTAAAGACCAGAGCCACTGTACCTGCTGCGGGCTCCTGAACCGATACATCGGATATGGATACCGTTGGCAATGTTTGCAAATTGACAGTAGTAACGGCCGTATTACTGTTATTAGATCCATCAGTTACCGTGACTTCAATAGCACGTGAGCTACCAGAAGACGAACCATCGTTGGTGAATTGAATAGCCCGGATAGCGACCTGGTAATCAGCTAAAGAAGCATTACCAGACAAGCTTATGCTACCTGTTACCGGATCATAAGCCGAAGCAGCTATACCCACTGGTAAACCACCCACATTCAGCAGATCACCCGCTTCGACATTAGTAATAGTGATGGTTGCACCTTGTAGTTGTGTTGAATCGACATCAGTAACGACAATATCCACTTCTGATATAGATACTGCTGTTCCGCCTTCTGTGAAGGTGGTGGTGTAGCTTGATCCTGTAGCACCGCTACTATCGTCGGTATCAAGGTCTATAACAGGCGCTGCATCGTCATTGGAGATGGTACCGATTGCATCAACGCCACCAATGTTCAAGTTGAAGGTTTCATCACCTTCCAGAACCGCGTCTTCCACACCCGCCACCGTAACGGTGAATGTAGTCACGCCCGCCGGTACTGTGATAGTACCATCGCCGTTATTGATGACCCCAGCGCTGAAGATCGCGGCACCATAATCACTATCGTTAGTAGTAACATTACTCACGCTGAAGCTGTAGGTCTGAGTACTGTCTGCTGCATTGCTCAGACTCACAGAAAACACCAGGTCATCACCTTCGGCTGCATTCACATTTGAAATAGAGCTGACCACCGGTGCACTCTGTGCATCATCGAGGGTGGTGCTGGCACTCGCCGTGCCGATAGTCGCATCCCCACCACTGACACTGTCGATGGTCAC
>JBLYYN010000218.1:0-6117 GCA_048550535.1 Gammaproteobacteria bacterium | reverse complement strand
TACCTCAGGTTTTTTGAACCGTAATATCAGCAATTGCCTGATTACGTCTTCCTGCGGTGTGCCATAGGATAGTCTTGAATGCCGATGTAGTTGGTGTCTTGATTTGCCAGCTACTGTTATGATTTTGTGCTGTGGAATCTGGTGATGGTAAATGTCATCACGGGACAAACGCTTGCGCCTATGGCGAATCGGTCCGCTATTGTCTTTGAGGGATCGGTATGAGGAATAAACAGAATAATGTCGACTTCTCTTTCTAAGGCTTTATGATTCACGATTAGAATGAAGAGAATGGGCTGATCGTCTGGATTCTGATTGGTACCGTGTGCATTTAGAAGGAGGACATGATGAGTAACCTGAAAATGGGCCTGGCTGCAGGACTCGCCCTGATATTGCTTTTCAGTGGTTACAGCTTCGGCGCCCGCAAGGTTGCTACGCTGGAATCACAGATCGCGACGCTCAAGCGCGAGGGTGACGATGCCGAGTTCAGGCGCACAGACGTGCAGACGAAAATCGACCTGGCCTTAAAGGAGAAAGACGCCGAACACGCGAAACAAATGGCGCTGTTGAAGGCCGAGTCTGAACGCCGGGCAAAGAAGCTCAGTACCGCTCTCGCCGGTGCCCATACACGGGTCACCGCATTACAGGAGCAGGTACGAACGATCAACACCCGGCGGTCGAAGCTGGTGGCAGACATGACTGCTGCATCATCACCAGCCAAGAAGCAGAAAATACAGCAGCAGATCGACGCCCTCGACGACGACGAGAAAGTGCTCACCGGTAAGATGGATGCCAACGCATGTCTGGCGCTTGCCGTTCCCGATGCTGTCATCAAACCGCTGATCAAATAAGAGGTACCCGTAATGAAGGGAGTTTTGATATGTCTGATATCGGCCTTGTCCTGCAGTTGCTCGCCTATTGCAGTCCCGGTGGTGAAAGAGGCGCTTAAGTGCGAGGCGCCTGCTGACCTACTGGCTGCTTGCGGCGGCTCTGACCTCATCAATGAAGGTATTACCTTTGGCGAGTTGATTGAAATATCACGCCGCGACCGAGACGCTCTGAATGAGTGTGTACTCAGGCACAAGAGCCTGGCGGACGCCGTCACCGCGTGCAACGAGAACATCGAGAACTACAACGCTGAAATCCGCAAGATCAATGACCGAAATGCGAAGCGATGAATTTGCGCTGTGCTGCCCAGGGTTGCGCAGTCTTGTCATACTGGCGCTGTGCGGGCTGCTTGCGGCACCTGCGCAAGCTCTGAGCCAGAGTGCGGAGGAAAGTAGCGCCTGTGAAAATGCCAGCAGCACGGCGGCCATGCGCGAGTGCGAGATCGCGCGACTGAAGCGGGCGGATGCGGGCATGAACGCGGTGTACCAGCGCCTCAGCGCAAAGCTGGATCAGCGCGGTCGGGAGAAGCTGCGCGCGGCCCAGGAGGCATGGCTGAAGTTTCGTGACGCAGAGGCGAATTTTCAAGCCGACGCGGTAAGGGATGGGACACTCGCGCCGCTGATTGCGGCAAGTGTGCAGGCCGATTTAACGCAGGCACGTCACGCGGAGCTGGAAAAAGCGGTGCGGGAGTACAAGTAGTACCAGGGACTGTCATCGCTGCTTCAGCAGCGGTGAAATGACAGTCGTCGTCTTGACGATAACGGAGATAAGATTATGGCGAATTTCGATACATTTTTCCCGATTATGCTGAAGCACGAAGGTGGCTTCGTGAATGATCCGGTCGACCCGGGCGGGGCGACCAACAAGGGCGTAACTATGGGCACGTTTAAGAACTGCGCCATGAAGTACCTGGGTATCGAGCCAAGCCTGGAAAATCTCAAAGCGCTGACCGACGAGCAAGCTGCAAAGATCTACAAGCCTCTTTATTGGGACAAGGTCCACGGTGATGATATCGAGTCGCAGGAGCTCGCCAATATTGTCTTCGACTTCCAGGTGAACGCCGGAGCCAATGCATCGAAGCTGCTGCAGAGAGTGCTGAACGAGCTGGGCGCCAGTCCATCACTGGACGTGGATGGAATTATCGGCAGGGGCTCGCTGGCGGCGTTAAATGGCATGGATCAGGCTGAGGTCTATCGGCGTTACAAGCAGGGCCGTATCGAGTATTACGAGAATCTCGTCGCCAAGCGGCCCGCGCTGGGAAAATTCCTCCGAGGCTGGCTGAATCGGGTCAATTCCTTTCCCGATCTGTGAGGGTGTTTGAGGAGAAATTCACTTCACATCTCTGGAGGAGTCATGAACAAAACAAAACAACCATACTCACAGCTTTATATTCGTGAGCAACTGTTTCAAGAATGCCGCGCAATGGCGGAATATTCATTTGCCAATGGGCTTCAAGTTCCGGTGAATGTTGCTAAAACGATAGATGTATTCACCGATGCGTATTTTTCTCCAGAAGAATCGGATACTACCCCGGTTAAGGCCAAACCTGATCTTGATCGCCTGATAACGGCTCACCATGTGCTCTCGTCTCTGGTAAAACCGGCGCTTCCCCGAACGATCCTGTTGTTGGACTGTGAGCAGAATACGGATAGTTGGCTAAAAATACTTGGCCCGGTTTCCATTATCCGCCAGATGATGGTCGCATTGATTTTATCACTGGCGGCATTCATTTTCCTTGCGCTCTCGCGGGATATTACCGAAGGAGCCGGTGATATTCTGAAATCCGGCGGATCGAAATTGTTGCAGAACCTTCTTTTTTATATTGCCGCCGCCGGTCTTGGTGCCGGTTTTGCTGCCCTCTATAAAGCAAACTCTTATATCGCGCAAGGAACTTTCGATCCAACCTATGACGCCTCGTACCGGATTCGTTTTCTCCTTGGCCTGGTCGCGGGTTTGGTATTGTCCGTCATGGTTTCTGATAATGCTCTCCAGGCCAGTGGTGGAACGGCATCAGTAGGAGAGAATTCTGAGTATGGCATTAACCCGGCCTTACTCAGGCCCATGCTTGCGATGCTGGGAGGTTTTTCTGCAGGCCTGCTCTACACAATATTAAACCGCCTTGTTGAAACTGTTGAATCCCTCTTTAAAGGCAGCACTCAAAACTTTATTGATATGAAGCAACAGGAAGCTGACACTCAGCTTGCCGCCAGCAAGGCGCAGAGTCAGATTAGCATCGCTACAAAACTTATAGAGCTACAGCGGGAAATGGGTGGAGATATAAGCCCCGCAGATATTCAGGCAAAGATCGATAAATTGCTGAACGAGGTCATGCCAGACGCGGGCATAAAAGATACATAAAGCGAATAGGACCAAGTGATCGAGACTTGGGTTTACAACCATGGGGGTCAGAGTGGAATGGTTTCTAATATTAGAGAATATTGTACCCTAGGATATAAATACCCCATGGCATAAATACCCAAGGGCATAAATCCTCTGGTACTGTTAGTTTTTCAGATGAACTAGTCTGGAATTATATTCGGTAACAGGCACTGCTCAAATGCCTCTGATAAAGTGAGTCGTAATTGGAACGAACATTTAAAGATTTAGAATTATTGTTCAGGATAAAGCATTTCTAAAATCATTGTATCTCAATGCATCAGTATCCTTTGCTGCTGACTAGGTAGTAAGCTGCTATAGTTATTCTAATGCCAATAATATTATAAACAGATGCAACCTAACCCCTTAATCATTCCCATTTTAGAAATTATTAAACAGACTGCGGATAAAATCGGTGAATACGACCTGATTTGCCAGCTTGAGCAGCAGGGTATGGTTTTTCCTGTGGATAATGATAGCTACAATGTGGCCATGTTCAAAAAGCATTTCATGACCATGAATGCTCTGTATCATCTGCAGCAGGATTTATTTGAGGATGGTTATTATCTTAATATTACGGCGCTGGATATTAGTATTGAGCCGTTAGGGGAAGCCACAAATGACCAATCCTTAATGGATGCTGCGGAACATAAAGTTCGAGACTATTATCTGGACTGGCGTCATTTCGATAATACCTCTGAAGATGAAATAAAAGAACTGCTGTCTAATTTCTGGAAAATGTATTCCGCACTGGATAAACAAACAGAGGCTCTGGCAATTCTGGAGTTAAATTCAAATGCCAATTGGGAGGATGTCAAACAAAGTTATCGACGTCTGGCTACTGAGCATCACCCGGATAAGGGTGGTAAGGATGCCCGGTTTATTGAAATTAGGGAGGCTTATGAAGTATTGCGGTGTTATTATTCTGCGTGAATAATTTATAAATAGTATGGATGTATGCTTTATTTACCAGGGGATCACTGATTAAGTCTGGTTTAGTTTAGGCTGTGATAAAAGTGTTTAGAATTTTCACGAAGTGAGGCGGAATAGTTATTCTATTGCAACGAACTTCGGGGATAATCTGGACGCTTTTAGCCAGCATAAAACAATCACGACATGATCAGAGGTTCCCCAAATAAATTAGCTCGTGCTAAGTCACTTAAGCTTTGTAAACGATGTGGTTTGAAGTTTGCAAAATCTAAGGATAAATGTCCTCACTGTAGCCATATCAGTGATGGTGAGTTGGAACAGTTACTAAAGAAACGTGTTGGTGACAGGCTTGGGCTGGGTAAGATTATGTGGATAGGGGCTTTGTTGTTAGTGATTATTATGCTTCTGGCTAAGGTCTGAAAACGATCAAAAAGGTTCAACGATTATTTTTAACTATCTTGATTTAATCAGTCGATTCAGGTCTGGGCTGAATGCCACTAATTACCTTAAACTATATATTTAAAAATAAAAGACTTGTCAAAGACAACTGCAAGGATTCTTGCTCTTTGAATATCTAGTTTAAGGTAGAGTAATGAAGGGCGCCAGAGTCAAGGAGCATTTACCGAGCCACAGAGATATAAATACTCTGAGTCTCCGTGGCAGATTTAGAAATAAGTTGAATAGAGACTTTTACTGTCTTGAATAGTCGGTGGAGAGCCAGATCACCTCACCTTTGCGAAGAACCTGGACATAAATTTTATCACCCTTGATTAACTGGCCCATGCGTTCCCGGACTTTGGCTTGATAATTCTCGCCATGAAGGGGTATATCCATAATACCCAGAACAATATCACCACCCACAATCATTGACTTGCCTTCTATTTTGGCGTTTACGGCACCTGCTTTTAGACCCAGTCTGTGTGAAATTGAGCCCTTTGCCACTTTTTCTACCAATAAACCACCCGCTTGCGGCAGGTTAAAAATCGATGCCAATGTCTCATCAAGTGGATATCCTTGCAGCCCTGTCCAGATACTATTGCTGGACATCAGTAACTCTTTTACCGTGTTTGAGGTTACCGCAAAGCCAATGCCATCATAGCCACCTGACATGCTTAAAATATGACTAATAATGCCAATGACTTCACCGTTCATATTAAATAGTGGGCCACCGGAATGGCCCACATTAATGGCCGTATCCGTTTGAAATAATTCCCCTAGAGGAATTCGGTTATTGATTTCTCCCGCATTATGTCGCGCACTGATAATACCGGAGGTGATGGAATGGCCAACGCCATAAGGCGCTCCAATGACAAACACCTGTTCGCCTGTTTTTGTACTGTCTGAGTTGGCCAGGGATGCAACGGTCGCTTGTTTGGGAACCAGTTTAAGTTTCAGTAAAGCAAGATCTGCTTCAGGTTCGGTACGTATAATGCGGGCCCTTATTTTTTTACCGTCGAGGAACTGGACTATAACTCGGTCTGCCGTATGAACCACATGGGAGGCGGTCACCACCAGCCCTTGTTTTGAGATTAACACACCGGTGCCGACTTGCTGAGTAAGTACGGGTCTACGGTCTCCCGGTATGCCAGAAATATCGCGTTGTTCAGCCGTCACCAGTACCACAGACGGATTAACCTGTTTAAACAGGCGTTGTAATGAATCTGCAGATAGGGATATGGGGTTGAATAGAAAAATAATAAATACAGGCAGGCGTATAGGGGGATCCACTTTGAGGAAAACATTCAGCATAGAACAAACAGCTTTAATATGACGCCCTATCAGCATGACAGATAAATTTCCTACTGGCCTTAACTTAAAGTCATTATATTTAAGTATAAATTAATTTGCAGTGAATTCTGAGATAAAGCAGACATATTGATATATTCACTCCCAGGGATAAAAGAAGAACACTGATATTTCCATATC
>JBLYYN010000217.1:0-15444 GCA_048550535.1 Gammaproteobacteria bacterium | reverse complement strand
CCAAGGGCCTGTTCCCGGTTTTTTTCCTGACTCCGGCTTTGCTGCGCTTTAATTATAATCACACCATCTTTTGTTATGCGCTGGTCATTCATTGCCAACAATCTCTGCTTATAAAAATCAGGAAGAGTAGATGCCTGTATATCAAATCGAAGATGAACCGCACTGGAAACCTTGTTGACATTCTGACCACCTGCACCTTGCGCACGGATTGCCGAGATTTCAATTTCATGGTCTGCAATAGATACGTTATGAGAGATAATCAACATAAGCATTATTCTCCAGGTTCAATCTTATTTTGGGTTTTGTATTGTTTGATATAGGACATCACACTATCCGCTGTCATTTTAAATCCTGTGCTTATATTCATACCTGTACTTTTTAGGCCTTTTGCAGTCCATTTATTACATGTATTGGTCATATAATATTTACCCATTGCCCGATAAAACTGGCTATTACCATATATTCCATGAGCTAACATTTTTTCTTTAGCCATCCCCTTATAATCAAAACTATTAGAAATAAATATTTGCAGGGAATTTAGCTCATTAGCCGAGAGTTTTATCTCCATAATTTCACTACTTATAAAATATTGTTCAGGCTCGAAAGGCACGGCTACCACATGCATCACTGCATCGGTTGGCCAAAATATTGCGCGAACAACCAGTCCAAAATTAATTTTTTCTGCCTGATAAAAACCCTCCTCTCCCCAGCCAAACTCATAGTAAGGCACAGAGCCAAAACGCGGCTTAAGAAATGGTAAAGATGGATTGATAGATACAGCCGGTATAATCAATCCGGTATGCCAGCCGTGATTGGCTACATAGATTGAACGGTCTCGAATGGGATTAGTTTCTACCGCATGCTCGATAACATGCGGCTCATATGAACAGCCTGAAATAATAATCGACACCACTAATATCATCAGGCCTTGAAGTCGCATATTAGCTATATTCTTTGTCTATACCGTATAACTGCACTAGTAAGCCTGCAATAAGCCATGATTCATCCAAAAAATAAATTTATACTGGTTTAACCCAGAACACACCGACATCAACAGAATTCACAGCCACACGTTGTCCGGCATTGATTTCTTTAACACCGGCATCCTTGGCAATTTCCACACGCCACACAATACCTGAATAACGTTTCGATCCAGGATTAAGTAGACCAACATCCTGCTCGATAACAAATTCATAACCGATCAGGTCACTGCTGTTATCTTTCTCAGGCCCTGTTCCACCCTGAAGTTTGCGCAGAGCCTTCCAGAGTAAAGCGGTAATAATACCGGAACTGATACCTGCACTGGCCACACCCGCAGTCCAGGTTTCAGGTAAAATCCCAACCAACATCAGCAGGCCGGTGATCAAACCACCCAGGCCGCCGAATAAAAATACTCCCGTGGTGAAACCTGTAACCACTTCCAGCACCAGTAATGTGAAGCCAAAAATAATCCAGAATTCTGCCTGGTGATTATGGATATACTCAACGATCATTATTCACCACCTTCACCAGGTTTTTTATTCAAAGCATTAATAATGCTCATAGCCTCAGCCACTATGCTGGAGGCATTACTCGTGTTATCAGGCAACAAAACTACGGATGATTCTCTGGCAATCGCTTCTTTCGCTGCTATTGCCTTACCTGCGAGTTCCAGCTGAATCGCCTTCTGACCTTCTTTTGTATCAGCCACTCGACCCACGGTTTCCAGAGCCTGCGCATTTGCATTCGCGACCGCAATGATGGCCTGAGCTTCACCCTCAGCCTGCAGGATCTGTTCGGCTTTATCGCCTTCCGCCGACAAAACCTTGGCCTGCTTCTGACCTTCGGCCACATTGATCGCTGCTTGCCGTTCACCCTCTGATTCCAGTATGGTGGCACGTTTATCACGTTCTGCCTTCATCTGACGTTCCATGGCTTCCAGCACCGAACGAGGTGGCTCAATATCCTTGATCTCATAACGCAACACCTGCACACCCCAGGGTTCGGCCGCTTCGTTAATAGAATTAACAATATTGACGTTCAGGACTTCGCGTTCCTCGAAGGTTTTATCAAGATCGATCTTACCTATTTCGCTACGCATAGTGGTTTGTGCTAACTGGCTGACGGCAAACACATAATGATCAACCCCATAGGAAGCTTTGTAGGGATCAACCACCTTGAGATACAGTACGCCATCCACCACCAGTGAAATATTATCCTTGGTAATAGCGCCCTGACTGGGTACATCGTAGGCGTGCTCTTTCAATGATTGATCGTAGGACACCTTGTCAATAAACGGAAACATAACATTGAGTCCGGCCACCATGGTTTTATTATATTTTCCGAAGCGTTCGACAATCAAAGCACGATTTTGCGGTACGAACTTGATGGAGGTTTTGACCAGAAAAATGACCAGAATAGCCAGACCAGTCCAGAAATTGAATATCAGACCCAGGATTTCTTCAACGAACATTATTATTTCTCCTTGCTTCTTATAAATTGAGTCATTACTGACACCTGTCAGAATTAGCATGATCCAGCACTGTGTATGCAGCAAATATAGCAGTATTAGGCTGAGGCTTGAAGCTTCTTTTTGCCTCCATGAAAAGCATCCCAATCAGACTCAACACTTAATTCACATAATCCGGCAACAGGTCTAGCCTCTTGCCTTCTCAAGATGAATACACATCTCCTCTATACCCAGCAAAATTCTTGGTGTATGCCTGACGATCAAATCAGCATCAATGGAATAAAGATGATTATTTTTAACCGCCTTGATTGAAGTCCATTGCTTCCAGTTGCTTAGCCAGTCCAGCCGAGTATCATTCATACCGGCAATAATGACATCTGGATTTTCAGCTATCACGGATTCTTTATCGATATTAGGTGCCAGCACCTTAAGTTCTGAAAATACATTTATGCCACCACACAGTTCAATCACCCGGCTAATGATATGCTCACCATTGACGGTAAATAGCGGCTCTTTCCAGACCTGGTAAAACACCCGAACTTTGCTCCTGTCTTTATATTTAATACGCAGTTCACTCAATTTCTGCTCATATTCCCTGGCCACAGGATTCGCAATGGTTTCAGTCGCCAGCAGCTGACCAAGCTGCCTCAGGCTTTGCGCAACATCTTCCAGTTTCCTGGGCTCATTGAAATAGACCTTAAAACCCAGTTGTATTAATTCATTCACCTGCGAATCAGGATTACCGCTCTTCCAGGCGATAATCAGATCCGGATTGAGTGCAATGATTCTTTCTACATCAAATTTATTATAGCTGCCTACTCGGGTAATTGATTTTGCCTGTTCGGGATAATCGCTGAAATCCACAGCACCAATCACCTGCCCGGACGCACCCGCAGCGAACAATAACTCGGTGACATGAGGAGCTAAACTCACAATTTTAGCCGGTATGTCCGCCAACCTGATTTCACGTCCGGCATCATCAAGCAGGACAATATCCGCCCTGGCATCTATAGCAATGAAGATTAAACAAAGCAGGCTGGTACGCAAAACAGACATGGGGTGCTTAACTCGTGGATTATAAAAATGGTTTTATTCTACCATGCCGGGTTTTATTTACTCAGGTCGGCTTTTATCGCACAGATTAATTAACCAGCTTAATGATAAACTCTCGCCATGACAGCAAAAACACTGATGATCCAGGGCACCACCTCCGATGCCGGGAAAAGCACACTGGTAGCAGGCCTGTGTCGAGTATTGAAACGCAAAGGTATATCCGTCGCTCCATTTAAGCCACAAAACATGGCCTTGAATAGTGCGGTTACTATCGATGGTGGCGAAATTGGACGCGCCCAGGCTGTACAGGCGCAGGCCTGTGGTTTACAAGCCCACAGCGATATGAATCCGGTATTACTCAAGCCCAATAGCGACATCGGCGCCCAGGTCATCATTCACGGCAAGGCGCTGACCGACATGGATGCCGCAGTATTTCATGACTACAAAAATACCGCTATGGCAGCGGTATTAGAATCCTACCAGCGTTTGTCCGAGCAGTATGATGTGATTCTGGTTGAAGGTGCCGGCAGTCCGGCTGAAATTAATCTGCGCCAGGGCGATATTGCCAATATGGGATTTGCAGAAGCCATTGACTGCCCGGTTATCCTGATTGCAGATATAGATAAAGGAGGAGTGTTTGCTCACCTGACCGGCACAATCAATCTACTCTCACAATCCGAACAGGCAAGAATTAAAGGTTTTGTGATAAATAAATTCCGTGGAGATATAGCTCTATTACAACCAGGGCTGGACTGGTTGGAAGATTACACTGAAAAGAAAGTATTCGGTACTTTGCCCTATATGCACGGCCTGCATATCGAAGCGGAAGATGCATTAAATAATGAATCATCAGAACTTGAAGAGGAGCATATTAAAGTCATCGTACCTGTACTGCCAAGAATCAGTAATCACACCGACTTTGATGCGCTACGATTACACCAGGGCGTTGACTTTCAATATATTAGTCAACAGCAGACCAAACCAGCCTGTGATCTGTTAATTTTACCTGGCAGTAAATCGGTGCGTGCAGACCTGGACTGGCTAGTTGAACAGGGCTGGGCTGATTATATTCAGAAGCATCTTCGATATGGCGGCAAGATTATCGGCATCTGTGGCGGCCTGCAAATGCTCGGAAAATGGATACACGACCCTGACGGCGTCGAAGGACAGGCCGGAACACATGCCGGCCTGGGTTACCTGGATTATGAAACGACCCTGCACAAACACAAGCAGCTTCGCCAACAAAATGGCCGACTGTGTTTAAACAACGCCAAAATCAGTGGTTACGAGATACACGCAGGTATCAGTACAGGCCCTGCATTAAATCAACCCGCCATAACACTCAGGGATACAACCGATGGCGCCATATCCGACGACAGGCAAATCCTGGTCAGCTACTTACACGGCTTGTTTGATGAAATAGAAGCCTGCAACAGCCTGCTAAAGTGGGCCGGACTAAAACATGCTGATACAGCAAACTATGATGATATTCGTGAACAAGCACTTGAGCAACTGGCTCAGACTATAGAAAACCACCTGGATATAGACTCGATTATAAGTTTTAAGTTTTGAATCTTACAATTTTTTAACGACTTACGACTTACGACTTACGACTTACGACTTTAAATACCCCCTCAACGAACGAATAAGAATTTCTGAAGCATTGCTCATCCCACTCCTTGCTTCAAAACCTGTCATTAAAATCTTCATATATCAATCCATTTAATTAATATAGCTTTAGCTAAGGGACCTCTGATTTAGTCGGGTTGTAGCAGACTACGACTAAAGTGTTTAGATTTTTCACCGAGTGAGGGGGTAGTTATGCTATTGCAACGAAATCGGGGAAAAACTGGACGCTTTTAACCCGCATAAAACAATCACGACTTGACCAGAGGCTCCCTAACTCAATTAGCCACCGACCTGTTCAATAACGCTATGTTTATTAATAATTAAAACAGGGAACTTGCCTGCAGCTTCTGTTCAATTCAGCCTGCTAATTTAAACTGGACAGTTGTCTATTGTGGTATCTTGACAACAGGACCAGTGCTAACAGCGCCCCAATCAATGCCATAAACATATCTGACTGGGTATCCCAGACATATCCCTGTGTACCCAGGAAGGATTCTGCCGCCTCATCCGAAGCCAATGCCACCCACCATTCAATTAATTCATAAAGTGCACTCAGCGCCAACACAAAACATACCATAAAGAAATCTCTCCAGGCATGCGAATTAAAAATATTATGTCTAATCGCTATTTCACGGGCAATCATCACAGGCACAAACCCCTGGGCGATATGACCGAGCTTGTCATAATTATTACGCTCAGCATCCAGAAACTCGGGAAAGCCGTCAAAAAAGGGTACTTCGGCATAGGTGTAGTGACCGCCCACCATCAACACAATGCAATGAATCAGTATCAACACATATACCAGGGGTGTTAGCCGGAATGACTGATAGGTTACAGCCAGAACAAGTATACCCAGTATGGCTGGCAACACCTCCAGCAACCAGGTGTAATAGTCCTTAGGTTGAATAGCCGACCAGAAAAACACCAGAAAAAAACTTGCTATCCATAGATATTTAAATTTCATATCCTGTTCCCAGTTTAGCCTAATCGTTTAACTACCCATGCGGCATTGCCGTTCAACCAATACTTAATCCCCATGTTATCAGACACTTACACAACAACTCAAGATCAAGAAAAACATGCTTATATTCACTATACTTATTTACAGAACTAACTATACGGCATCCATATAACGATACTCAGGTACGGATTCATTAGACACATTTAAAGGAAAATCAATATTATTCATTCAAGTGTTAACTCATGACTAATTATATAATAGATCTGATACGCTCAAACTGGAATGATGCCGACTTAAAGGCTCGGATCGTTTATCCGCTGATAATAACATTGGGAATTTTAATCACGCTAATAAGTATAAGCATATACAACACTGAACGGAATAATTTATTTAACGAACTTAATCTTCGAGGACAGGCAATATCACAATCACTATCTGCCTTTGCATCAACAGCAATACAACATAATAATGAGCAAGCGCTAACCCGGCATGTAAATCAGATTATGGCGCAAGACACCTTAAAGCCGTCTAAAAATAGTGCATTTCAATTACATCATGTTGAATTTTACAAAAACAACATGCCGTTCCTCAGCATCAATAATGACTCTGTACGTGCAAAAATCCAGCCCAATACTCTTAAATATTACAGCTCATCAATCTTTTCTCCCGATGAAAATGACATTATTGGTTCAGTACGAATCAGTCTCTCTACCCAGAATATCGATGATCAGCTAGCCCTCAGAATATTCCAGCTAACCATCGCTTCAATATTCTTTGTTCTGATAACTTCAATATTGCTTTCCTGGCTGCTGGACAAGATTGTCATTCAGCCACTGGAAAGGCTCAGCAACAAAATACAGATACTCCTGAGTCAGCGATTTAACCAGAAAATCAGCACCAGTTCCTGGGATGAAATAGGCAATTTATTCCATAATATTAATCACCTCAGGGTGCGAATGAAAAAAAACCAGGAAGACGATCTGTCCAATTTGCAACATAATCTTGATCGAATCACAACACATCAACACACTGTAGCCACTAACAATAAAACAAACACCATATTGATCGTTGACGACGATGAGCTTATCCAGATGTACCTGAAAATACTGCTTGAAAAGAACGGCATGAAGACAGTCAGCGCTGCAAATGGAATCTGGGCTCTAAAACTAATACTGGAAACTGATATCGATCTGGTATTACTCGATTTATCCATGCCAGGCATCACAGGCTTCGATGTTTTAGAGAGCTTAAATACTGACATCTACCATAAAAATATACCCGTCATAGTGATCTCATCCAATCAGGAAAAGGAATCGGTCATCAATGCACTGAACAAGGGTGCCGTAGATTATGTTATGAAACCATTTAATAAGGATATACTGATAGCCAGAATCAAAACACATTTAAAAGTATCATTACGAGAAAAAGACCTGGAGACTATTATCTCAGAGCGTATTGCAAGCTTGAAGACCGAAATAAAAAGCGAGAACAGAAAACGCTGAAATTCTCAGCACTATAGATTCACATTACCATTGCCACTAATACAAACACTTCCACCAGTTCAACCATCGATCCTGCCGTATCGCCCGTCATACCACCAATCCTTAGCAGCATCATATGCCTTAACAGCCAAAACACCACCATGGATGTTACAATAACCACAACTGAAAATGGCACACCTAGCACATAAACCACAAGCCCTGATACAAGCAGTAATATCAACCACGCAGATTTATGAGGCAAATACCTGGCCATATCACTGCCCAAACCCCGTTCTCGAACATAAGGCGTAGTTAAAAAAAGCAACACAATTGCACTGCGCCCCAGAACAGGCGCAATTAACATGACCTGCCATTGATTGATCTCCAGTGCTGCGACTATGGCTGAATATTTAAGCAATAATGTTAATATTAACACCACAATAGCCAGCGCCCCGGAGCGGGGGTCTTTCATGATTTCCAGGCTACGTTCTTTGTCTCCTAACCCTCCGGCCCAGGCATCAGCACTATCGGCCAGCCCATCCAGATGCAGGCCACCGGTGATGAGCACCCACACGGCCAGCAATATTGCCGCAGACAACAGCAGTGATTGTTGTGCTAATAAATCGAATAGCAATGCCAGTATTAACCCTATAAGTAATCCAACTAACGGATAATAGAGCACTGAACGCCCCATCACAGTGCCTTGTACTTGCACCGATGATCGAATAGGGATACGAGTTAAAAATTGCAGGGCTATAACAAAGGCGGGCATGGCTTCACTTGATGTGTGACAGGGTGCATCAATATTATCTACTATATACTCTAGTCGCAACATCATCATTGAATGACACCATGACAGAATCGATCTCACTTAAATTAAGCATCAACAGTTCCGAACTGGCCAGATTCTGTGACAAGATTATCAGACGCTCTCGAGATATGGCCAAAACCCACGATGCCCTGGTAACGCTGGAAACCTTCCTTCTTCTATTTGCCAGAGAAGCTCATGGCACTAATGAATACATTGCGATTGAACATTTGATTAAACGCTATACCGAACAAACACGATCGGCTCTGATGGAGCAGGAAACACAAAAACTTATTGCAGCACTCCAGCAACAACAAGCCACGGCTATCAGCCAGATCCATACACCCATGTCTCGTAACGGCTTTTATCTCATTCTGCAGACTGCGTTTTCTCAGCTCTCGCCTGCTCAACAGCTAAGCGTTAAACAATGGGCAATAGACTGTGTAAAACTGGCCAGACAAAAAGCCGAACAGGCCAGTGGATATCCAGAAGCTTATGATTTTATAAAAGCAGGTATGAGTATCGAAGAGTTCCAGGCAATGGAGGATGTGAGTCGCTACCTGGAGAGTTTTTAATGATAGCGTTCATTAAACCTGGGGAGGCTAACGCCTCCCATCTAGTCACTCAATCAGAAAACCATCCCCAGTACACAGGCTTTCAAGTTTACACTCATCTCAATCGAATCCAGGGCAGACCATAGAAAAAAACCAGAGCGTTATTATTTTCAGTAGTTGCCTGGCTCAACGGAAACCGTCACCAAATATTGTATTAGGACATCTGTGATTGCAGGTAATTTTGAATACCAACTTTATCAATTAAACTAAGCTGTTGTTCCAGCCAGTAAGTATGGTCTTCTTCGGTATCTTTGAGTAACACTTGCAGAATCTCACGGCTTTGGAAATCTTTTTCACTTTCACATAAAGCAATGGCATCTTTCAGTTGCCTGCCCACATCATATTCAATAGCCAGGTCGCTCTTCAACATGGATGGAACATCATTGCCGATATTCAATGCCTCGCGGGAAGCCACATCGGGTGTACCTTCGAGGAATAAAATACGCTCAACCAGAGCAGTAGCATGCTCAAGCTCTTCTTCTGATTCATGTTTGATGCGTTCAAATAACTTATCCAGCCCCCAGTCCTGATACATTCTGGAATGAATAAAATATTGATCTGCAGCGGATAGTTCATTGGTCAATAATTTATTCAGGTTATCGATAATATTCTGCTTGCCTTTCATAATTTTGTTCTCGTATTGTTGATGTTTTAAGCCATGCTTGCTTGCAGGTAGTTAGGCATACCCACTTTACTAATCAGATCTTCCTGAGTTTCCAGCCAGTCGATCTGCTCTTCTTTATGCTCAAGGATTTCGTCAAGTAATTCACGGCTGACATAATCTTTTTGAGATTCACAAAAGGCTATGGCTTCTACCAGCTCTTTATGCTGCTCCAGTTCCATCTGGTGATCACCCTTAATCACTTCCTCAACATCTTCACCAATCAACAATTTACCAAGATCCTGCAAGTTGGGCAGGTTCTCTAAAAACAGGATACGTTCAATCAGTTCATCTGCGTTTTTCATGGCCCTGATTGAGGCCTTATATTCATGCTCATTCAACTCGTTAAAGCCCCAGTTTTTACACATGCGAGCATGCAGGAAATACTGGTTAATCGCCGTAAGTTCATTTTTCAACACTTTATTGAGCTGCTGATTTATTTTTGGATCGCCTTTCATGCGGGAACTCCAGGGTCTGATTCAGGTTTTTCGGGGGATATGGACGAAATAATATAACCAATAGTGCCAGTCTATCAAGCATAAATTATTGATTATTATAAATAATTACTATTTCCCGGACATATCATAAAATTTTAACGCTTATGGTATTGCAAATCATTCTCAATTGCGTTTACAATGTGATCTAGTCGTGTTGGAGGCATAATCTATGTATATATGTGTTTGTAACAGCGTAACCGATAAACAGATCCTTGAAGCCGCCGAAGCGGGGGCTTCAACCCTGCAGGATTTAAGTGACGAGCTGAAGGTAGCGACCTGCTGTGGCCGTTGTGCGACATGTGCCAACAAACTGTTAAGAGAAGCTCATAGTAAAACCGCAGTATATGAGCAACCCCTTATAATGATGAATGCGGCAACGACATTTGCCTAAATTAACCATCCAATATTAATACCTCAGGATACTCTGATTAATTCGGACAATGTCATCCCGACCAAAGTGACGACTATATGTTTTCACCCATGAGTAACAGCGATTAAGTCACTCAAAAGCAAAACATCAATCCGCAAATTCCAGCCGCTCTTCAAATTTCTCCAGTGCGATCTTCGCACATTTTTCATCCAGATCACCACCCGGCGCACCACTCACACCTACCGCACCGATGCGACTACCTGCTGCTAACACAGGTTCGCCACCCTGCATCATAATCAGGCCATCAACATGATTGAGTTCCTGCTGTATATCGGAACGACTCTTCACAAACTGTCCGGAACTGATGCCCGACATAATCGCAGCATTAGCTTTTTCTTCGGCAATCTGCAGGGTGAAGCGTGAAGCCAGGTCGTCTCTGAGTGCGGCACGAATATTGCCGTTACGATCCACCACCACAGCGCTCACCTGATAACCCATTTTACGACAGGCCAGGACGGCTTCGCTGGCGATATCACGGGCCAGCTCCATACCAATGGTCTTAACGCTGATCATGTCTTCCGCGCTCACCGGCATGGCAATCAACAATGCCAGGGCCGCCACAATATTTTTTTTACAATAGTTCATGCTTATACCTCCCATTCTGTTTGCTATAGCATATCCCGATTTTTCTGGATGACAATATGAAATTAGCGTTTTATCTGATTGATAAACTGGACTCTGGGAAACAACTCCCCCGCCGCCAGTGTCAGTTCCACCCGACTCAAACTGCCGTGATCTATGACCAGTCGATTGAGCTGCTGCATGGGCAAACCCAGTGCCCAGCCCAGAATATTGCGAATGCTACCACCGTGGCTGATCAGCAACACTTGCTGTAAAGATTGATCAGCCATGATGTTTTGTAAACTGCTCACGGTACGTTGATAGAAGTCTTTCATGTCTTCGCCATTGGTGGGCGGATATTTAACCGGATCGCTCCAGAATCGCCCCAGGGCATCGGCATCCGTTTGCCAGATTTGCTCACTGCTCAAGCCATCCCACACACCAAAATCCAGTTCACTCAGGCCATCATCTATGATGAGTGGCAAATGGTGGCTCTCAGCATAGCGTCGGGCAAATTCGGCACAGCGCTGCAGGGGGGAACTGATAATTTGCTGGTAACTGGCGACATCAATCAGGGCCCTGGACATTTGCTGTCGTCCCAGTTCGGTCAAGGCCGGATCGCTGCGACCCAGGAACACTTTTCCGGCAGTGGTTTCACCATGACGCAGTAAATCCAGGGTGAGTTGATGGGTATCCATGGCTTATTCCTTGTTAGAGACACCGGCTTCAGCAAAAGTCGCCATACTATTATGTAACTGGCAGGCCAGCTGTAACACAGGTACCGCAACAGCGGCGCCACTGCCTTCACCCAGGCGCATGGACAAATCCAGGATGGGCTCCACCGCTAAAGCCGCCAGCAGTTTTTTATGCCCCGGCTCGGCAGAGGCATGGGCGAACAGCATCCACTGTTTCACCTCGGGATTCAGTTTAACGGCAATCAATACCGCCACGGTAGCGATGTAACCATCCACCAGAATACAGGTTCCCTGCTGGGCACACTGGATATAGGCGCCTGTCAGTGCGGCAATTTCAAAACCGCCCAGATGACGGAGTATTGATAGCGCAGACGTCATCTCGGGCCTGTGTCGCTCAATCGCTTTATTGATCACTTCAGCTTTATGTTTGATACCGGCCGCATCCAGACCGGTACCCGGCCCCGCCAGTTGTTCGGCAGGCATCTCCAGCAAGGCACTGGCCACGGCGGTGGCCGAGGTGGTATTGGCTATGCCCATATCACCGCCAATAAACAGCTGCGCAGCGTATTGCTGGGCTCGAATGGCGGCATCAGCTCCCACCTGCAAAGCTTCCGCCAGCTGGCTGTCGCTCATCGCCGCCTGTTGACTGAAATTGGCCGTGCCCGGTGCTATGGCCTGTACTCTTACCTGAGGCAAATCTTCGTGCTCCAGCACCGTACCCAGGTTAATCACTTCCAGTTGTGCCCCCAGCTGTTTAGCCAGCACACAGATGGCTGCACCCCCGCGGGAAAAATTACGAATCATTTCCACAGTCACCGCCTGAGGAAAGGCCGACACGCCTTCCTCGGCAATACCATGATCGGCGGCAAACACACTGATATGCACTTTATCTATGCCAGGTTTTTGTTTTCCCTGCATAGCCGCCAATGTCATTGCCAGCTGTTCCAGGCGCCCCAGAGAACCCGGGGGCTTGGTCAGCGTGTTTTGCCTTTGTTGTGCGGCGGCAAAACTCTGTGTGTTTATTTCAGCCACCTGTTGCTGCAGCCATTCAATGGTCATGCTTCACCCTTTCAAGCTCATGGGCAATCCGGCCATCACCCAGCTTACCTTAGTACAGTGTTCGGCCACGGCCTGATGCAGCCAGCCGGACTCATCGATAAATCGTCGATTCAGTTCGCCCTCGGGCACTATACCCTGACCCACTTCGTTACTCACCAGCAATACATCGGCTTGTAACTGTGGCAGCACTTCAAGAAATTTTTGTCGTTGTCGTTTGAACAAAGGCTCATCATTAAGGCAAAGCAGATTGCATAACCAGAGTGTGAGACAATCCACCAGCAAACAGTGATCAGCACTGTCATGTTTGAGCAGGCTATCGGCCAGATACAGCTGTTGCTCCACCAGCAACCAGTCCTCCGGTCGTTGTTGTTGATGCCGATGGATGCGCTGAGCCATCTCCTCATCACCGGCATGAGCAGTGGCAATGTAAATGACCTGCTTAGCACTGGCGGTCGCCTGTTGTTCAGCCAGTCGACTTTTACCGGAGCGGGCTCCGCCCAGAATTAAATGCTTCATTAAGACGCCTCGAATGAAGGAGCCTCTGATCAATTATATGATGTTTCTGCGTGACCTGAAGCGTGCAGTTGCAAGGCGCAAACCCAAGGTAATGGCCTTAGTCCTTGGCGAGGTTTGTACCGGTGTTTGCTCCTGCAAAACCGGCATACATGCCATCCATGGCAATAAACGCAGCAAATGTGCGCTTCAGGCCTCGCCCTCCGGGGCTTACAGGTTTGTCCGTGCTCGGCGTTATGTTTTTTCGACAGGCCCATGCATGCCTTCAAAACCATGCCTTGATCACAAACAAGCCTGTAAGCCAGAAATATCATAGAATTAATCAGAGGCTCCTTAAACTTTATTGATCATCATGGGTCATTAGGAACTGTGCGCCATAATACATGCTTGGCGAGGGCAAGTGCACACATTAAAATAGCCCTCTTTTTTTGACCTGTGATTCATTGGGGAAACATCTTTGTCACATCAAGAAACCGTACAACAATTAAAAAACTATGTAGGTCAGCACATTATTGGCCAGTCGGTGCTGATCAATCGCTTACTCATAGCCCTGCTGGCCGATGGTCACTTACTGGTGGAAGGTGCGCCAGGTCTGGCCAAAACCCGTGCCATCAAAGTGTTAAGTGAAGGCATCGAGGGTGATTTTCACCGGGTGCAGTTCACCCCGGATCTGTTACCCGCCGATCTCACCGGCACTGAAATTTACCGGCCCCAGGACGGCTCCTTCAAATTTCAGCAGGGGCCCTTGTTCCACAATTTAATCCTGGCCGACGAAATCAACCGGGCTCCGGCCAAGGTGCAGTCCGCGCTACTAGAAGCTATGGCTGAACGCCAGATTACCGTGGGCTCGGTCACTTACAAATTACCGGAACTGTTCCTGGTGATGGCCACCCAGAACCCAATCGAACAGGAAGGCACTTATCCCTTGCCGGAAGCTCAGCTCGACCGTTTCCTGCTCCATGTGTATATCGATTACCCGAGTAGTAGTGACGAAAAGGCTATATTGCAACTGACCCGGCAGGAAGCCCACGACGATTTACGGGAACCGGTGGCTGCGCAATCCCCCATTAGCCAGGCCGATTTGTTCGCCGCCCGTAAGGATGTGCTGGATATTTACCTGGCCGATAACCTGGAAGAATATTTAATCCAGCTGGTGCTCAGCACCCGTAACCCCGCCCCCTATGGCAAAGAGCTGGGCGACTGGTTACAGTATGGCGCCAGCCCCCGCGCCACCATGGCCCTGGATCGTTGCGCCCGCGCCCATGCCTGGCTGGATGGCCGTGACTATGTTACCCCGGAAGACATACAGTCCATGGCCCACGATGTGTTACGCCACCGCATTATTTTAAGTTTCGAGGCGGAAGCGGAAGGCATCAGCAAAGATAAATTCATCGATGAACTGATTGCACGAGTCGCTGTACCTTAATGAGTGAACCCCTTCGTCAGACAGAAGCCGACGATGTCGTCCGAGTAAAACAATCGACCTTGATCGGCCTGCACCACGATGCCCAGAGCCTGCCGCTGAAATCAAAAAAAGTGGCCAGCCGGCTCAGTGGTAACTATATGTCGGCCTTCAAGGGCCGGGGCATGGAATTCGATGAGTCCCGCCCCTACCAGCCCGGTGATGATATTCGCTCGCTGGACTGGAAAGTCACTGCTCGCACCGGCAAAACCCACACCAAGGTATTCCGAGAAGAGAGGGACCGGCCGGTATTACTCTGGGTGGATTACCAGAGCAGTATGTTTTTCGGCACCCGCCAGTCGTTCAAGTCGGTGCTGGCCGCCAAAGCCGCCGCCATACTGGCCTGGAGTGCAGCCCAGCATGGCGACCGCCTGGGTGGACTGATTTTTTCCGAACAGCAGCATGAAGAGCTGCGCCCGCAACGGGGCAAAGCCGCGACTTTGCATTTCATTAAGAAACTGGCCGAACATCAGGCCTGGGATGAGTTCCAGAATAATCGCCCCAGCACCGAATCCACCACCCTGGCATTAAATCGCTTACGCCGAGTAACCCGACCCGGCAGCCTGATTTT
>JBLYYN010000216.1:0-4797 GCA_048550535.1 Gammaproteobacteria bacterium | reverse complement strand
CCTGAAAGAAATCATTAAAGAGGCCGAGGCTTTGTTTGATCACCCCATTAAACAATATGCTTTATTTAAGAAATTCGAAGAACAGGTCAAGAATCGACAGATTGACGGTATTCCAGAAACATTAAATGGCAACCGTCATGCTAAAGCCTATTACGGCAGCTTTCGTTTAGTGCTGGGTGGTGAGCGCTTTAACAGCATGACTGACGATGAGGTACAGCAATTCACAGATGAAGCCCTGGCCATTGATTCTATTGTTAACCAGGCCGTTGCAGAGTTTTCGCTTAATCCAGCCAATATTGAAACCGAGATTCGCAAACAACTACTACCCCGATTATTTAAATTAACCGGCATGGATAAAGCCAAAGAAATTATTGAAGAAATTATTCAAATTGCTCGATTAGGCATTTCAAATGAGTGAATTGCTGATTACTAACGACAACCCTCAAATTAAACAAACAGTGCACTATGGTAATGAGCAAATCACTTACCAGGTGTTTTTCTCGCCCAACGCAAAAACCAAAATAATTATTGATGTACTACCTAATGGCACCGTTCATGTAAAAGCACCTGAGAATTTCTCACTACAAAGCATTAAGCAAGCAATGTATAAACGGGCACGCTGGATTCACAAACATATTTTAAAAATAAAAAACCAATACACCCATGTATTACCACGCCACTATGTCAGTGGAGAAAGCCATTATTATTTAGGCAAGCGTTATGTGTTGAAGGTATATAAATCAAAAACTGAAAGTCAGGGCGTAAAGCTTTTGCGCGGCCAATTACAAGTTTACACGCCACTAAAAGAAGCTGACTCGATTAAACCACTGCTACATGACTGGTATCGCCAACATGCAGAAATCACCTTTAGCAAACGACTCGAAGCAATAACCGCTAATATAAGCTGGTTAAAAACCACGCCTGAATTCAAGCTAAGGCTCATGATAAAACAATGGGGCAGCTGCTCGCCACAAGGCAAGTTAACTCTCAATCCTCATTTAGTTAAAGCCCCAGGGGAATGTATCGACTATGTAATTTTGCATGAACTCTGTCATTTGAAAGAACATAACCACAGCAAACAGTTTTACAAGCTGCTAAATCGACACATGCCTGGCTGGGAAGCCGTTAAAGCTAAACTGGATGGGATGTCGGAGTTATTATTAGCTGAATAACGAACAATGGTTACGGGATCAATGAAAAACAAGAGATATTCAAGAACGGGGTCGGAGGTACCTGAGAATGTTTCGCAAGTACCTCCGCCCCCTGCCTTGAACACCTGCCTTGGTTTCTCAGTTTTTTAGCTCCCCTCTGGAGTAAGCAGAGGAAGAAGTGATTTATGAGGAGTAGTATTCAGGGCGTCCTGCCCTTTACCCACTGGGCCATGCAAAGCATGTTTAAAATTGCTCCTGCAATTTTATCTGCGAGGATGTCTGACGAGTGTTACTCGGGCCGATATTTGCTCGGCAACTGCTCCTGCGTTGCTCTACTACTTATATCCATATAAGCATCCTGCAATATCGGCATTCACCACATCCCTGTGGCTTAGTTCCGCATTAGGGCACGACTATATGGACATAGGAGGTAGAGCAATGCAGGAGCAATTGCCGAGGACGCCCGTAAGTAGAACAACGCAGGAGCAGTTGTCGAGCAGCCTCATAAATCGCGGCTGACGATGGAACCTCTATGCGTTTTTTGCATAGTGGCTTGCGACCCGGGGCGGCATTTTCTTGGTAATCTTCTTTGTTGCCTACAGGGACGTAGGTAAGGAGCGCGAGCACGACTGTATGGATATAGGAGGTAGAGTAACGCAGGAGCGGTTACCGAGGGCGCGGTAGCTTTGCTGGAGACTAGAAACGCCAGGAGCGTTTCTGAACATGCTTTGCATGGCCCAAAGGGTAGCAGCCATGGATGGCTGCTATACAAAGAAGTAACTCGCCAGCGGGCGAAACCAATGTCAGCAATAATTAGGGGACACAAGAAATAACGGAAAACCGGGATAAAGTCTTGCAATCACGCAGTAAATATTGAGCCAGAGTAAAAACCAATCATCCGCTCTGGATCGCAACCAGACCCACTCAGCCTTGATTACTTTTCGCCATCCCTTGCCATAATCTGCTCAACCACATCATCCATCGTTGTTGCATAAACATCAGGCCGACGATACAGAGGATGATAGGGCGTACCGGAACGGTCGATGTAGGCCGCGTGCATGCCTGCGGATAAGGCACCATGGGTGTCCCAGTCGTGAGTGGCGACGAGGCGTAGCTCTTCGATAGGTCGATTGACGCGTCTGGCGACAAACTCGTAGACCTTGGGATCTGGCTTGAAACTTCCCGTTTCCTCGACGGAGACTATGTCGTCGAAGTAGTCAGTTAATCCTGCATTCTCAATCTGACTAGTCACCAGATTGAGTGATGAGTTTGTGAAAGCCACCGTACGATATCCGGCCGACCGCAGTCGGTTTAGCGCCGGTATGATGTCGGCATGAGGGGCTAAGCCGGCAAAGCCGCCGAGAATGTCGGTGCGCATTTCGTCAGAGAGTTCAACACCCCGGCGCGCGGCGATTGCATCAAGCATGGTGCCCGCTAAGCTTGCGAAGTCGGTTTTGATATCCGTTACTATACAAACCGTGGATGTATGCAACAGCATCGAAAACCAGGTGGCTGTGACCGCTTCATCGCCAAAAGCGGCCTTGAACTTTGGTTTCAATGAGCTGAGGTCGAGTACGGTTTCATTAATGTCGAACAGTATTGTGTCCCGTGGCATAGTTACCATCCTCACTGAGAATTGTTGTTGAGTGCTGATTTTTTCGGTGCAGATACAGGTTCAATCCAGCCAGACATTATTGTAACTCCTGGTATGACTACTTAAGGTATTTCTTTTCGGAGAAAAACTCATACAACACGGGCACCACAAACAGAGTCAAAAATGTTGCACTCACCAGTCCGCCAACCACCACCGTAGCTAATGGTCGTTGAATTTCTGAGCCAACACCGGTTGCTAACAACATGCAATTAATGGGGGCGGTGACAAATTAGGACACTAATGATTCTCAGTTGTCACCGACACCTTTATTGGCGCAATTATTAGCCACAAACAGGCATGATCAATTTTCAATCTTATGGGTAACTCACCTTATAGTGGACTTGAACCAAATCATTGGGAAATGCAGTAGCTTCAGCTTCTTCTAATTTTATATCTTGAGTGGTCGTACCAAATAAGGGTTTTCCCTTCCCCAATAAAACAGGAATAAGCGTTATTGTCATTTCATTAATGAGCTGCAGATTTAAAAATGCCTGAATCGTTTTTCCTCCATCAATATAGGCATGCTTACACCCTTCACGCTCTAGCTTTGAAATCAGTTTCATTAAATCACCTGAATACATCTCAACTTTATGTTTCAGGTTTTCTGGTGCTTCTTTAACTGTATTACTGAGTGCAATGATTCGAGCATCTCTATACGGCCACTGCTCCGGTGTTAAGTTAAAGCTTGAAATCCTTTCCATGGTCTTACGACCCATAATCAAACAATCGACAGAACTTATGAAATGACTAAATCCCATATCAGCATTTTCACCCATTTCAGCATCCTGTTTACCTGACGATTCTAACCAGTCAAGACTATCGTCTTCTCTAGCGATATAACCATCAACACTGATTGCAATATAAACTGAACATTTCATCATGGCCCTCTTATGTCTGCTATAGGATGTCGGGCTGGATTACTGCAACATGGACGTAACGGAGCTATTTCACCTTCATCCCAGGTTGAGCACCACCATCCAGGTTCAAAACCCAAATATACCTTTTTGGCCCCATACTGATTTGATAATATTTTATTAAGCAGCCTTGCTATTTGAAGCAATAGCCTTGGCTAAGTCTTTAGTAGAAGCGCCAAGCTTGAGTAATGATTTAATTAATAAGTCAAAGGAAACAGTATCAGACCCAGTTTCCATCTTTGCTACTCTTGATTGACTAGATTTAATCAGCTTTGCTAAGGCTACCTGGCTCAATTTTTTCCGTTGACGCAGAGATTTCAGGCTATTGCCAAGTGCCAGTTTCAGTTCGATGATCGCCTCATCCTCTGGTGTCAGCTCTAAAAACTCTGCCGCGCTGCCGACCTTCCACCCTTTGGCTTCCAATTTTTCACGTTTAGACTGTTTCATCGTTATAATCTCTCAATCGTTGTTTACATACTTCAATGATACTTTTCGGTGTTTTCGCTGTTTTCTTCGCAAAGATCTCAAGTATCACAATCGCATCAGAATCAATCCTATAAATGATGCGCCAAATTACATTACTATCCGTTATCCTGAGTTCATGGCAACGTCTACTGATCGAAGGCATAGGCCTTGAATGTGGCAAACCAATTTTTTCTCCTTGCTGTAAGCGTCTAAGAAAAAAACCCGCTTCTCGACGTGCATCCATACTAAAGGGCGGTGTTTTTACTTCACCATGTAGCCATACCACTACTTTTTCATCAGTCATGAGATCCCTCTTCTTTTAAATGATTATATGTCAAATCTGACATAATTCAATATAGTATATTTAAATGAAAAAAGCGCGAGCGATAGGAATAATAAAAGAAGGCAGGGCGCGGACAAAAGACGAGTTCGGGGGGCTGAGTAAAAACTTGATAATTACAGAAATGAGGTGACAAGAATCTCCTCTTGATTCCACCTTGGAGTAAGCAGAGGAATAGCTTAAAGGTGATAGAGCAAAGTTTTCTCTAATATTATAATCGATAAGTGGTAGATCACGGTTTTTTGGAAACGGTCATATTACGCGTTTTTATAT
>JBLYYN010000215.1:0-16732 GCA_048550535.1 Gammaproteobacteria bacterium | reverse complement strand
CAGTGGCATGCGGAGCAAATTTCCAGCTTCCAACAAGTCATTGATGAAGGCATTTAATGATGGCCTAAACGTACCTGGTAGCAGATGTACGAAATGTATACTTGTAAAATTATATATGTGAGACAAGTCACTTATTTTGTTTTGGCCGATTAGTTTCTGTCTATTCGTGGGATATTATGTGTATTGCAAAAATTATATTTTTGGGGGAAGAAAGATGAAGGATGTCATGATAGACATAATGGTAGCTATGATGCCTCTGATGAAACCATTTATGTGGCTTGGTATTTTGGTCGCTATACTTGGATTTATGATGGTTGGTGCAAAATTAGCTTTTAATAAACATAATGCTAATGCGATTGTATGGTCCGAGAGAGTCGTGTTCTTTATTGCTATATTCTTTTTGGCAGCACAAATTGCAGGTCATTTTTTAAGTATGCCGCCGACAATAAATTTTGGTGATATAAGTAAATTTGAATTTATACTGGTCAGTTTTTGGCAAATTGGTGTGGCTTTCCTGGTTTCTGCTTTAATTATTAAATTTGTTGGATCTTCAAATAAGGTTCAGCATTCGTAGACTATGAATATTACAGAGACGACTTAGGTTAAAGTAAGAATATATGGCAGCTTGCTGAAATAAAAAACCCCCCGCTTATTTGCATAATCGGGGGGTTTTTATTTCAAATATTGAATATCTACTTGAGGCGAGTAAAGTCGCCACTGGCACAAACATTACTATCGGTGCAGCCATCGATATGCCAGGTATCTGCATTAGCCATAGATAGCTTGGAATTATAGGTATCACCAGTTTGAGGATGAGCAATTTTACCTACAAAATCATTACCTGATGGTGTTAATTTAGTCTTGATCATTTGCAGGCCCACATTCTTGGGGCCTGAAAGTACTTCAGCGCAAACATCAGTTTTGTCGCATTTATCAACTTTGATGGTAAATCCTTCCCATTTCCATGTGCCAATCATGCTGTAAATATCGTTGTTGGCAACTACGTTAGTTGCTGTGCCTAGAGCAAGTAAAGTAACTATGGTTTTAATAACTTTGTTCATATATGACTCCATTTTTAAGTTTTTTTTGTATTATAAAGATAATCCCGATTTCGACGAATTATAGCTCGCCTGTTGAATGAATCGGGTTTTGAATTTTATACAAAAAATAAATACAAAATGAGGTGCATTTCTCACAAATAGATATTACCTGGGTCATTGCATGATGAGAAGTAGCCTTAAGACATCTGAAGCATATATTTCACTAAATAGGACGTGTGTCTTGAATTGAACAGGGTGAGTTCAGATGTGGCAGGAATTTGAAAAGTTAGGGGAATGACTAGAATAGTGTTATTAAGTAATTGACTTAAGATATGATATGGAAGATAACGGAATAAACATACCAGAGAGTGATTATGTCCAATATCACTCTCTGGTGCTGTTTTGAGGATTACCTGCTAGAGGAATTGTTGATCAATACTTCGATTCGGCGATTACGTGAGCGACCTTCTTTGGTGCTATTAGGTGCTACAGGCTTTTCTGCGCCATAACCACGAACGGTGATCCGTGACGATGCTATACCTTTTGTTTCCTTTAAAAATTTAGCGACATTTGCTGCACGTTTTTCTGAAAGTACTTTGTTCTTCTTTGCATTACCAGTGGCATCCGTATGACCGGAAATTACCAGTTTTGAGCCAGGAAATTTTCTTATGGATTTATCAATTTTATTTAACATAGTGAAATTAACTGATTTGATTTCACTTTGACCGGGTGCAAAATAAAATCCGTGGGCTAAAATCAGGACATCTTCACGCTTGCGGTAAACCTCGGCTTCGTTATCACTAAATAGGGACTGCACGTACTCGAAACGCTGGCGTGTTTCGCGTTCGCGTTTTTCAAGCGCTTCACGCTGTTTGCTCTGCTTCCTGATTTCACGTTTGTTCTGTTGTGTTAAATTAGTTAGTGCAGCGATATCGCCGCGCATAGATTCAATTGTTACACGGTTCTCCTGGTCAAATACCAGCCTTTTACCTAATGGAGAATAGATGGTTGTTAGCTGTTCCTGGTACCATAAAACCTTGTCTTCTTCGCTATAATCTCGGCGATCAAAGTCGTTGATCAGTTCGGTAATCTGTACGCTCTGACGTGCCAGTTCAATTGCGCGACTGGTATGCACACTGGCCTTTTTCGACTGGTTGCGATTGGCTTCAAGTATTGATAATGCCAGGGTCAGTTCCTCCTGTGCCTGCTTGAATGTTTTTGGTGCATAATCATCCGCCTGTTTCTCTTTGGCATCTGCAATTGCCGCTTTAGCCAGGTGGACGGCGCCTTTCTTCACACTTTTTAATTCAAGTTGTCCGTACTTCGTAATCAATGCTGGGCGACGTTTTTTTGCCTTTTCAATTTTATTGTCTTCAACCAGTTTGCTTGCATCACGAAATTCATCTTCAAGTTCTTTGAATTCTTTTGCAAATGATTCAGGTGCACCGGCTTTGATAGCACGATCACGATTGGCAATAATTTCGACAAAAAGATTGCGGCTGGTTTTAGTATCCTTCTCAACCGAGGATAATGCTTTCAGGCCTTTTCTGGCATAACTTTTAGCATCCTCGTCATCACCGCCCTGTGCGGCAGCAATTGCTTGTTCTAGATAAGAACTGGCTTGTTTGAAGCCTTCAGGGGCAAGATATTCAGCATGTTTTATCTCAGCACTGGACAGGCGTTTATCAAGCTCTGAGACAGTATCGTTCCGTTGCAGTACATCCTGTCGTGATAGTTGCGGTGTTGAGGCGCAAGCAGAAATAAATAACAGGCCTGCTATGGCCATATATTGCATACCGTGATGTAGGTTCACTGTCTTATCTCCTGATAAATCATCTTTTTATATATTTGATGTGCTTATTATCGCCATCCTTACATAGCAACATTGTGATCTGGCGCTAAATAATGACAACTGACGCGACACAGGATAATACAGCAAATCAGGAAAAGAACTTATTATTTTGCTATGCCATACAGGCTGGATAAGCCAAATAAAAATTAATAAACGCTAATATTGGTAACATGGCCTGGTCAGTTACATTTCCCCTTATGAACACCCACATGAGCCTTACGCTAGATGGGGTTGAGGATACTGATGGTGCCCTGAGGCGTCTGGCCATTTCATCCTTATTGGATAATCTACAGCGATGTTTATATAATGCCGTTATGCTTAAACTGTTTGCAACAATATGTCTGAAGCTTTTCGGCTGGAGCGTTGACTCGCGCTTACCTAAGGAAAACAAATATGTGCTGATTGTTGCTTTTCACACCAGTAACTGGGATTTTATCGTTGGAATTTTAGCCATGTGGGCGATGGGAGAGCGGTTTTACTGGGTTGGCAAACACACCCTGTTCTGGGGGCCGTTTGGTTATATGTTCAGATTACTGGGAGGAATTCCTGTCGATCGTCGTGCTCATCATGGATTTATTTCTGAAATGGTGGAGCAGTTTAATAGCCGCGATGTGATGAAACTGGCCATAGTGCCGGAGGGTACACGCTCCCGGGTCAGTTACTGGAAGACAGGTTTCTATTATATTGCCATGGAAGTGAAGGTGCCTATCGCCTTTGGTTATTTCGATTACAAAAATAAAATCGTGGGCCTGGGTAAAACATTTTATCCAAGCGGTGATATCGACAGTGATATGGATGCTATCAGGGAGTTCTATCTGGATAAGTCAGGTAAACACCCGGAAAAACAGGGTGCAATTCGCCTGAAGCAGGATTAAGTCCTGTGCCTATTATTGACAGGTCCCCTAAAAAAAAGCCCCCTCATCAGAGGAGTCCTTTTCCGTTAGTACTATTTGCCGAAGATTAGAATAATCGTGAGTAGTTTGGGCTTAGTTCACACACCCACGATAGGGTGCACGTGTATTCAGCGTACAGGGTTCTAATAATGTGAGTTCACCGATTACGCCGCCACCATTGCCTTCGAAGGTCATCAGAAAGCGTCTCGAGCTAGGATAATTAAGCAGGTCGAGTTCGCTGGGCAATGCCGTGCTGGTGAAGGGCTGGCCAATCAGGTTGGTTAGCAGTATTTGTAAATCCATTAGCCTATAGCCATTGATGTTTCCAGTCTTGATTGAGCCGTAACGGTCACTGACATTAACCGTGATACCGTCCCAAACCACTGTGCCGAAAGCCTCAACGTCATTCTTTACCTCGACCTGTCCACCGGTACTGCGAACTTCCTGGTTGTGTGCCTTTGCGGTAAATACACCGTTGACGTAACGAGTCATACTGCCGGGAACAATCAGGCTGACGTTATGGCCAGTTTGCCCAAGCACATAGGTAAAATCACCAGTGACAGTGTCGCCTACTGCAAGTCCGTTGGCGCCCCAGGACTGGATGATACTGGCATCATATTTGAATGAAACGGTCTCGCCATAGCTCAACGTTGTTGACCCTAAGAAGAATAATCCAAGAAGTAATGTTGTAATATTTTTCATTATGTGAATTCCTTATAAATCGTTATTGTTATTCCAGCTCAAATGATTTGCACTGGATATGGAATCATAATAATTTATTGTTATATTGCAATGACTCACGACAGGCTATTTTTAATATAAGTAATTGCTAATGTTGCAGTGCTGTTGCCAGTTCGCTCACATGGATAAAATGACAGGGTTCATGGGCAATTTACCCAGAGCAGGCGGATAATAATTAAGTTTGCATTTGTAGCTTAGTTGAAAGCCGTGCTCCCATACTGGCAAGTTCATTGGCCATGAGTAAAACTAAGTATTCCAGCCTTTCCTGGCTATTTGTGCATAAACGTTACAAAATATAAGGCTTTATAAGCTTAAAGTTCACAGATTAATATTGAAAGGGCTGCTTTTTTACTAAATTATTAGAAGCCTGTATCAATTTGATGGTAAATTGGAGCAAGCTGGTGGCAATCTTCTATCATTAATCCAGTTATAGAGGTCCGGTGAGAACTGGTTCACGTTTTATGGGCGCTAGTATTTGAGCGCTTTTACAGATTTCATTTGTAGTACAGGAACAGCATTTAGCTTCTCGGAGCCCGGTATTCAAATGGAGTCGTTATTGCAGATAAGTCAGATAAACAAGATATTTGTTGCAGTTATGTCAAATTTAAGTGTTGTTAATCAGTTTAAACAGAAAATATTCATTTCTAGTAGTCAAGACACAGTATTTCCTGGAATGCGTAAGCTATTATTTGGTAATTATACGGCTATTGAGTCAATGTCTCTTTGACGTATTTTAAGAAGAGGCAGCTAAATGGCTATTTTCGATAAAGGAAAACTAAAACTAAAAGTACTCTCTGAGATGGGGGATGCTGATCTATCAAAGGCTGCAATAAATAAGGATCTTACTGCTGTTGGTTATGATAATGATGAAAAATTTTTCTTCATTACCATTGATAGAATCTTGTTTTCTAACCCGGTTAGTACTATCAAGACAGTTCTTGATGCTCATGGATTTGTTCCAAATCTTGAGAATATTCTGTCCTGTCTCGATAGTTTTGTTTTTTCTGTCCATTCCAGAGTATCACACAAGGAGAATCTGGAATCGTCCTCGGCCAGGATTCATGAATATCTTCCCTGTATTCGTTTTGAGCTGCCGCAGAAAAATAAGGTGGGTGACATACTACAGAGTTTTTATGATGAGATAGCTAAATATGAATCCAAGGCCCTCGATCATAAAAATACTGCCTGGATACCTGACCCTGAAGTTAAAAATAGCAAAGAATTAAAAGCAGAAATACACCAGCTTAAGGAAAATAATAAAGAATTAAGAGAGCAGGTGAGTGCTCTTACGCTTCAGTTGAGTCGAGAGCAAAAGTCTTTAAGCCGGGCATCCAAGGCGCTGGATTCACAGCGGGTGTTACCGGATAATGCCAAAATATGTCGTGTAGAGAAGGTGAATCTTAAGCAGAGAATGGTTAAGGTGAAATGCTACCGAAAAGTTATCGATATTCCCACCCATATGCTTGACCGAGTACCTGATTATCAGGCTCGTTGTCTTATTACCTTCGATGAATCAGAAGATATCCCTTTAGGTATTATATTTTTCGATAATGGGGAGCTCGGTAACCTGGAGAAACGTGTTGCAGAATTGTTATATGTTGATGGTGATTCTTTCAAAGCGCGAGATTCCATGCGCAATGAATTTCAAATTAAAGCGGTGAATTCCATGGAGGCGGAAACCATCAATACTTTAAGTCGTGGTATGAAGGTGGTGATTTCCATAGCCGACGGTTATGTGGTTCGTTTTGCGGTTCTCGGTTCAGTAAATGAAGAGCAGTTTAGAAGTCGGATCAATGAGCGGTTTATTGTTTATGACATCGCCCGTAATCAGCTAGTAGCTTTATCATCGATTGATGATGACGTTTAGCAATAGATAGAGAGTGATATATGAATGGTTTAAAAGAAAAGAAATACCTTTCAGGTTCAAGCAAGAGGTTTGATCCCATAACGGTATTTTTTAGTATAGCGCTGTTGACGGCAGTGCTTATTTCAGCCGTTGGTTTCGATACCGGCTTAGGTATCGGGCTTGGCTCAGGTAAAACCATATTATTTAACGATTTCCGCAGTTTCTTTTTTGTTGTTGGAGGGACCTTTGGAATACTGTTGTTTCAATTTGATCTGGAATCTTTCTTTCATACATTGCTGTTGGTTTTCCGATCGTTTATTGCAAGCCCCATCAAACAACTGACTCCAGTTATGGCTGAACTTGATGAGACCATCATTAAGGGTAGTAGTATTCTGGGTATGCGAGATGGGAAGGAAATTACCGGTGAATTACTTAACGACATTATCTATATGATAAAGGAAAAACTGTTTTACGAAGAAATCGAAGATTTTGTTGCAAATCGGGTGGCGACACTATTTCTAGTGCGTAAAGTTGCGGTCTCTCTGCTTAATAAAGGTGCCAAAATTGCACCGGCGCTAGGTTTATTAGGTACTGTTATTGGTTTGATTGAAGTCCTTCAGTCATTGGAAGACCCCACCAAAATAGGCCCCGCCATGTCACTGGCATTAATGACTACTGCATTTGGGTCGGTGCTAGGTTCGCTGGTGTTTACCCCCCTGGCAGGTCGGCTTGAACATCACAATAGTATTTATCTTGAAACGCATAAGCTGCTGATGAATAGGATTAGCGTACTGATTAGACGCGAAGACCGTCAACTCGATTCCATGAAAATGAACAAGAAACTGGATATAGAAGGATGAACCTGGATCAACTGAGCGCTAAAGTCGATGAAGAAGGGCTTGATTCCTTTTACATAAGCTTTGGCGACTTAATGGTTATCTTGTGTGTATTCCTGGTTATGTTGCTTACCATGAGCAAGATCGATATCGGATCCTTCGAAAAAATCAAGAGTGTGATGACCGGTAGAACCGACAATACTCTGGTTGAATTGACAAGTTCTCTCAAGGAAATCATAGAAGGTACGCCTGGAATACCGGGTGCATCTGTGCAGCTGGCCAAAGATGGTGTTCGTGTCGATCTTGATACAGGTGTATTGTTTGCAACCGGTAGCGCCATTATTAAAGATGAGGCTCTTGGCTCAATTGCACCATTATTGAATGAAATTATCAAAACTAAGTATCTTATCGATGTTGAGGGGCACACTGATGATGTGCCTTTATATCGAGTGGTGGATGGTGAAACAGAAACTAACTGGAGCCTGAGTGGAAAGAGAGCCGGTAGTGTCATACTTCATCTAAGATCATTTGGTTTTGCTCCCAACAGGTTACGGGCGGTAGGTTATGCCCATACCAGACCTGTGGTGGAAATAAATGATAAGTCAGGAATTGAGCTGGAAAATGCCAGAGCCCGCAACAGAAGGGTTTCTTTGTTAATAAGATAAAAGCTTATGAGGGTAAATAGTGGCAATTACGAGTTCTAGACGAAAGACTAGCGAGATACGACTCTCTAAACGGGGCGATCGCCATAATGTATTTAGTATTCATCGTTTTAAAAATGATCATGGATTCCAGGTTTATGCATTAGAAAATACTGCTGAAGGTAAGAAGATATTCATCCCACGTTTCATTTTTGGACGGTTTAGAGCCGCAATCAGGATGATACTGAAAAATGAAATCAGTAAGAAAAGCCCTGAAGCTTTTGAACTGTCCGCTGCCTTTCTCAACCGGGATTATTTCTATTTCAAATCGTCAACTACAGATATTGATAATCTGATTATCCAGGACATTGAGGAAAGGGAGGGTTCCTCAGGGTATATAACGGTGAGTCGCCGCAGTCTGCATGCGCTTGATCAGCTTCTATACAGTGACAAACTCCAGCATCCCAATGATGTATTAGAAGAGATAATCTCCTACCATAAATTATTTCAGTTCAGTTTCGTCAAAGGCAGTAAAAGCATTACCAGTAACCTTGCTTTGCGCAAGGATGTGTTACAGCATATTGAGCGATACACACCCAGCCTTGCTCAAAAGGTCATAATAGATGCTGAAATTTTAGATACAGATAAAGATGCTGAACCGAAACAGAAGCCAGGATTAAGAGAATCGAGGCTAAAAGCCGATGCTAATTTGTATAAACCGAAACTGGGCGAGCGATTCAATGAGAAAGACATTAGAATCGATTACGAAGATGTGTTTGGGGGCACTAAAATATCCCTGGCGCCGGCTGCAGATTCTGAAGACAAACAAGAAGCAAAAAGCACAAAGAGTAAACCCATTTTATCCCAGTTTCCCATCCCTTTGTCATCATCAGAGGTCAAGGCTTTTGAAACTGGAAAATTCTATTTTGAACTTAGTGCTGCTGAATCAAGTGAGTTTCGTGATAGATTCATCAATGATCGATCATGTGATTTCTACCTTGGGTTTGAAATTGTCGATGCTCTGTTTACTTTTAATAGGTCGATCAGAACTTTTCGCTTTCCCCTTTACTACAATAAAGTACGTATCCGTGAATCTGGGCGGGGTGTTTATCTGGAATCCAGGCAGGACGGACAGATCTATTTAAATCACCTGGCACTTGCGCATCTGGTGGATAAATTCAGTGACACGATTGTCGGTGAGGATCAGGTAGATAAATTTTTTAAAACCCTGTTAGCGCAGGATGTCAGTGTTGATAGATTGAATGATCGAATACATCTATCTCGTTTTCTACCGGTTAAAGAGGCTGTATTCGATAGAACCAGAGAAATTCTCTTTGGCTATCAGGACGAGAATGGCAAAGGTGGTATCCTGGGTGATCTTAAGGTCAAGGGTATCGAATGTGACTTACAGAGTGTCTACCTTTACCGGGCTCCAAAACTGCTGAATCCCATTGATCAGGCTCTCGAGCTTGACCTGGATCAGATAAATGCAATTGCCCATCAATCAAGCAGACGATTTTATAACTCATTACTGGGTAAGTTTCTGACACCTGAACAGGAACCCGATAATCATAAAAAAGATGATTTTGCCCCTATCATCTGGATGCCAGGGGCATTACCACATAGTACAAGAACTCTGGTAGATCAGCTTAAAAATCACGATCTTGTCCTACTGGAAGGTCCCCCTGGTACAGGTAAGACATTTACCATTATGAACCTGCTGCTGCACTGTATAAACAGTAAACAAAAAATACTTATTGTAAGTGATCAGAAGGGTGCTATTGAAGCCTTGATAGAAAAATTACAGGAGTATTTAGTTGGTGCAGATAAAGGAACCCCCGCCGAACGTAAATGGATAGACTTATTATTTAGCGCCATCAAGGTAGTCGGTGAAGTGCAGACGGGGGATCAGAGTTTGCCGGATTTGGTGAAAAGTCTGAGCAGCGCTTTTAAAGTCCAGGATTTGGGGCCGGGCTCAGGTGCTAAAGGAGAAAATCTGGAGAGGAAGATTAAAAACCTGGGTGAGAAAATTGAGAAATTAAAAGCACAGATTAACAAAAAAATGTTTGCATATATGGCTGAGGATGTTGCCTTTGACCACAGGGTGCTTAATAAAGACAATAGTAATATCGATATACCGAGTCTGCTTGAGTTTCTGGGTATATTGCAGGGAAAAAAAGCACAGCATCGGGAATTAATTGATAGTTTTGTACGTAATCGCTTCAATCTTATTAAAGATAATATGGAAGATTGCTATAATTTCTTCAAAATACCAGGAAAAAACCTGGATACAGAAATTAAAATACTAAAAGATGACGAAAAAATACTGTCATTGATTCTTGAGAAAAAACCGAAAACTATAGAAGCTTTTCAGGAGATTACCAGAGAATACCCTCGCCATGAAATTATTCGTTACCTGGAATCAGTGATTCAGCTTAGGATGTCATCACAGGTAAACAGTTTTACCAAATTTTTCAGAAAGCTTCACTCTGCATTCAGGCCGCCGTTACAAACAAGCACAAAAAAACTTCTGCGCAACGTTCGGGATCAGATTTCTCTTCTTAAAATGTCAGCTTCATGGTCCAGTGGTCTGTGGGATTTATTAAAGGATATGCATGAATCTATACGATTAGGTGAGGCACCCTGCCGTGCGCTCAGCCTGTATCGCAGCATTCAAAGACAGTCAGGTGTCGAAGTTGGTATTGACCAGGCCAAAGGTTCATCCATACAGGGGGATCTGGACCAAATTGATGATCTATTTAAACAACAGGACAGGGTGGTAAGGGAGCGCCTGGTGGAGAATCTTCGAGAAATTGTTCAATCAGCCACGGCTTCGAAGAGAGGGTCAGGAACCAATAATATCACCAGTATTATGGCACTAGCTGATAGTCTTAAACAGTTCAACTCAGTCAGTGAAAGTGGCAGTGTTTTTGAAGAGCTGAAACAGAAGCTTTTTGATACCTTCCCAATCTGGGTAGTGAGGAAACAGGCGGTTCCCTTTCTGTTACCCTGTAATGAGCAAAGCTTTGATCTTGTGATTATCGATGAAGCTACTCAGTGCCGGGTTGATGATGCCATGTCTCTTATGTTCCGGGCCAAAAGGTTACTAGTGGTCGGTGATGATAAGCAGACAGTACTGCAGAAAGACTCTGTGATCGATGATTACCTATTCAAGGACCATGAGCTTGATGAGCACTTAAGATCTACCCAGGCTCGTGGTTTTAAAGGCGGCGGTTCACATATTTTTGCATTGGTAAAATCGATTAAACAGGCTTCTGTAATGTTAGATGAGCACTATCGATGCCCAGGAGATATTATTGAATTCTCTAACAAATATGTATATGACGACGAGTTGAATATAATGCAATGGAATCTTCCGGAGCATGAATCAGCAGTGGCGGTTGACTACAGTGAGCAAAAAGTAAAAGCCTCCAAAAAAGCTACCAGCGGAAAATTCAAGGGAATAGAAACTGCAATGGTCGATCGTTATATGGATTTTGTGGTGAAGTCTGTAAAAGAGATAGAAAAATCCACAGCTAAAAAAATCAATATGGAAACCGATGTGGCGCTGTGTTATTTCCTGCTTAAGAATGAGCCCTATGTTAAGTTTATTAAAGATAAATATCTCACTAAGTTAAAGAGAGGGGATGATGTTCTCGATGGTGCAGGTGCCGCGTTGCAAGGCAAAGAACGTGACTATATTTTTTACCTGTGGGATATCACACGTTATAACCTGGGTGCATTTAAACAAGGTGATGTTGCTGAAAAAAGAAAAGGTGAATTGAATGTACTGATGAGTCGACCCAAGAAAAAAGCTTTTCATTATCTTCATCGGAATTTTGAACAGCTTGAACACGGTAAGTCTAACATTACGAAGTATTTGTGGCGGGCCCTTGGTCGCCAACAAGAGAATAATAGCCAGGAGGATTCAGTAGAGAGCATTCAAAAAGAATCCTTGCTGTCAAGCCTGCTGAAATTTACTCTGGAGATATCCAGTAAACGCAGTACCAAAGAGATTCGGCAGAATATTCAGGGAGGCTACATAGATTTCCGGGAAGACATCGCTGTCGGTGATTCAGGGCGTGTGGTCGATCTTATTGCATTCCCAGTGGGCGCAGCTGGGGAAGTCGTCGGTTTGGTGGATCTGTCAGGATTTGGATGTGAGAAAAACGTTGGGCTGACGATTGTAGACTACTTTTTTCAGCTAAAACGTGTATCTCCGGGTATTGATCCCGTATTTATTTTTCCTCATGAGCTGGTTAATGAGAATGGACAAACCTTCCGCACGTTAATGGAGAAGCTTGAGCATATGGACTTTGAGTCAGGAATTGAAAAAGAGCAGTTAAAAAAAGCTTAATCAGTTTTAAATTAGACGGTCGAGTGTGAATAATATGGTAGAGCCTGTAGAAAAGTTGTGTTTAGCTTGTGAAGTTAAACTCAATCTATGCTCTGATAGCACATATATTATTTCAAATGTTTTATCCTTTTATACCCGTTGATACGGATCACTTTCTCCAGGCTTCTGGGTCAAATAGTTCCAGATGCTCAGGGTTTACACATAAACGGTTATCGCATGTATGACGGGTGAGCATGCCATTGGGTATCGGGCCTATAAACGCGGCATAGCTGACATCCTGCGCGCTTTCCATGCGCGTTTTGTAGTCATCATCTTTGATCATGATTTTCCCATATCCGCTATGGGATAATTGATCGGTCCATATCCAGCAGTCACTGTGCTCATCCTTGACAATGCTTGCTATAATTTTTCGCTGCAGTCGTATATCCATGGTGAGCCAGAAGTGCTTGAAGCAATTAATCGGACAAGCGGGTGATAATCATATAATCAGGGCGCCCCTGGTCTTATGTCACTGGCCCGGTTGTTAAGATAGCAGCCTATTCTTTCACACAGATATCTTTTTTGTATATGGCGCTCAGAGTTCTTATGAGTAATAAGCCAACAATAAAAGTTAATACTACGAGAAGTAATATACTGATATAGCTATAGATGTGATTTGATGTTATTTCAAACATCCTCAGGCTGGCTATGGTCATGGCTGCAACTGGAAATGAATAGGCCCACCATGAGAGAAAGAATTTAAGCTTGATGAAACGGATAATTTGAGCAAACAGCAACAGTGTAAAAAACAGGCCGATAAAATACAGAATTCGAGCAAATGCATCGATCTCTACTGCCAGTTTCATATAGGATATAAAGCCTACAGCAGGTGGCGCAATAAGGATAAACATGGTGGGTAATAGACGATCAGCAATAGGGTTATGAAATAATATCCTATAAAACATGATGGTCAGTAAGATTATCCAGAATATCATGCCGATACTGAAAAAGAACCATGACACATCAAGATATCCCAATGGTACGCCTGCTATGGGTACCAGGACATTACCCACGGCCGGAATAAACCAGGCAGGGTTCAGATGATGTATTTCGTAATGTTCATGATGAATCCAGGAATTCACTACATAAAGCGTGAATACTAAATGTATACTTGAACCGGAAATCCACAGGTATTGACTAATCGTTGTATCCCAGGATAAATAAATAACGGATAACAGTATCAGGCTTATGGATATTGTGGGAAAAAAATTCAGTTTGATGGGGTGTCTGAACTCCTGTTGTACCTGGTCACGATAATTTATAAATTTATACCCATACACTAATATCAATATCACGAATGCGATAGTAGTTATGCTGGTAAGTAGAAGATTAATTGGCAGATTTAATGCGTACACATGTTGTGCTTTTTCCCAGGCTATGGTCAGACCAGATAAGCCCATGATCATTGCAAAAAAGGATATTGGGAAGTATGCAATACGACTGTTTTGGTTCATTATTCCGCCTCAATAGGAGCGTATGTTTTAAATTTTGAGTTAATTAGTGATATACAATGTCAGTGAATGGTTCTATATCATTGATTATTCTCAACTGATGATGGATATTTCTGCGAAAACGGGTGTAAATAGCAGTTGTTGTTAATATAGCCGTTTATCACCAGTCTCGGCAAGGGGTACCTGGCCTGTTTGTAGAATAGATGTTTAGCTGTCGTTGCTAAAACTTAGCTGGCGCTGACTGAGGGGGTGATTGATCAAAGCTAGTTTCATCGAGGATCAGTCTAATTATATGATTTTTGTCTATTTTATTGTTGCGGCTTTAAGGCTTGCTATGAGTGAAAATAGCTTATTAAATTTTATGTAAGAACCAGCTATGACCCATATAACCCCTGAAGATAAGCGTAGCCGTCAGGATTTCACTATGGCTGATGAATACAAAGCATGGCTGATGGTGATGAGGAAATGCGCCATTCACAACAGGCATAGACTGGCCATTGCGATATCAGGATCACAGCAGTACTGTTATTCAATGGTGAGTGATCTCATCACTAAAGCCGCATTGGAAAAAATAATATGCTTATCAGATCATCTGCCGGGAGCACTGCGGCAAAAACAGGCATTGACCCAATTAGGTCAAGAATATGATGCCATTGTTTTCGATATGTACTCAGGATTTGATCCAGATGCCTTTGGCGCAATAAGCGGCACCCTGGTGGGTGGTGGTATATTTTTTCTATTGATTCCCGATAAAAAAAACTGGCTTGAACTGAAATCCAGTCGATTCCTTCAGATGGTTTTAAACATGATCAGGAATGATGTTTCAGTACACTGGCTAGAACAAGGTCAATTACCGCCGAAACCTGATAGTAATTGTTCGGCTAATTCTCCGCCAGTGGCGCCAGCAGAGCCTTTTCGCACAGTTGAGCAGAGACAGGTTGTAGAAGCTATTGAGCTCATGGCGGGGACAAAAATACCTGCGGCGATAGTGCTTATGTCTGATCGTGGGCGGGGAAAGTCAGCCGCATTGGGCCTGGCAGCAGGGCGATTATTGCAGCAGGGAGTGAGTCGGATAGTTGTAACTGCACCGAGGATGTCTATCAGTGAGCCGGTATTTCGGCATGCCAGGCAGGTTTGTGCTGGAGCAGTATTACATCACGGGCAATTAGATTTTCAGGGAAATGAACTGGTTTTTATTGCCCCGGATGCTTTATTAGAAGCAGGACAAGTGCTGGATTTATTGCTGGTGGATGAGGCCGCTGCTATTCCATTGCCCATGCTTGAGGCCCTGTTGAGCAAATATCCATCAATAGTCTTTGCTACCACGGTGCATGGTTATGAAGGGACTGGACGTGGTTTTGCCTTAAAGTTTGATAAGGTGCTGGACAAACAGGCACCCGGTTGGCAGTTATTTCCTATGAGCACACCGGTACGCTGGGCCGACGCTGATCCTGTTGAAGCCTGGGTTGATCATTTACTCTGTCTGGACGCAGATTTACCCGATGTTTCTCATATACATGTGAATGGGCAAACCAGCTTCCAGATGGTGTTGCAGGACAGGGATTCGTTGATTAATGATAGTAATCGATTAAGGTCATTGTTTGCCATTTTGGTCAATGCTCATTATCGAACTCGGCCCTCAGACTTGCAGTATATGCTGGATTCATCAGGCGTCAGAATTTACACCCTTGAAAATCAGGGTGGCATTGTGGCTGCCGTGTTAATCAATGAGGAAGGTGGTTTTGATGCTGAATTATCGCGCCTTATTTACCGGGGAGAACGGCGTCCCAGTGGTCATTTATTAGCGCAGACACTCAGTTTGCATGCAGGTTGTGAATCGGCATCGACTTTAAGCTATTCCAGAATTATGCGAATTGCAGTACATCCCAAGCTTCAGAGACAAGGGCTTGGAAGTCAATTACTTAAAGCGGTAATGCTAGAAGAAAAAAATCAGCCTATAGATGCAATAGGTAGCTGTTTCGGTGCAACTGTGGAATTAATAAAATTTTGGGAAAATGCAGGTTTTACCATGGTACGGCTTGGCTTTACTCGTGATCATGCCAGTGGCACACATTCTGCTGTGATGCTGTTTCCAGTCAGCATGAAAGCAAATCCTGTGTTGCAGGATGTACGCTCTCGATTTCAGAGATATCTGCCGGTATGGATCGATGAGGTCTATAAACATGTACAGCCTGATATGTCATCATATCTGCAAAAAAGCCAGGTCATAGACGATATGGCCATAACCGATAGTGACTGGAAGGATATATATTCATTTGCCTATAGTCATAGAGGATACGAAAGTTGTATGTGGTCTTTGAGCAAGCTTGTGCGTCACTATCCCGATATAATTAGCTCGATGAGCAGCGATCAACAGGCTGTTATTAATACACGTATAGTCAACAAGATGGATTGGCAGGCTGTAGCTAAAACTACAGCCGCGTCGGGCAAGGCAGATGTGGTCAGGAAGTTAAGACAGGCGATAAGTAGCTTGCTGGAAAAAGTAAAAAAGGACGCTAAAGATTGAATACTAATGGTATACATATAGTATGGTTATGCCTGGCTTGACCTTGAAAATTCCTTAAGCGATGATAGTTGTTTAAATTACAAAAAAATGAGGCAGTGAAGATGCTTAAAGTCAATCAACCCGCTCCATATTTCAGTGCCGTTAACCAGTCAGATGAAGTGGTTAATCTTTCGGATTTTTCGGCTAAAAAAAATGTGGTTCTTTATTTCTATCCAAAAGATGATACCCCTGGCTGTACTATCGAAGCAAATGAGTTCACGGCGCTGGCTAGTGATTTTGCCAATGAAGATACAGTAGTTATTGGTGTGAGTAAGGATAATTGTGTAAGTCACAAGGCTTTTATCGACAAGTTTGGACTTAAAATTGATCTACTCGCTGATACCAGTGGCGAAGTGTGCAACAGCTATGGCGTGTGGCAGGAAAAGGAAAAAAATGGCGAGAAAAAAATGGGTATAGTTCGTTCCACTTTTATTATCGATAAACAGGGAACTCTGCTGGACGCTGAGTAT
>JBLYYN010000214.1:0-12009 GCA_048550535.1 Gammaproteobacteria bacterium | reverse complement strand
CTCAATCCGGCTGCCAACGCACCGACAGAAAACAGGTTTTGCCAATACACAGACTGCTCAGTATCAGGGTCGGTTTTGAGATATTGGTATGTTATTAGTATCCGTAGCGCAGTTATGCCAATCTGTATGGTCAGCCAGACCACTAACATGCCCCGACTATCGTGAACATTCCACAGGATATAAACCAGTATTATGGCCACCACGGTAGAGCCAGGTATGGAATAACGCAGGGTTGAATACAGTTGTCGGGTTAACTCAGCATTGATTTTCAGTTGCTGGCTATTAGTATTTGTAATTATTGTATTTTCAGGTTCAGATTTCATACACTTTCCACGAAGATGCCCTTTTGGCGTAGTGCTGAGATTTTAAAATTTGTCCACGCTGCTAATATTTTTCATTTATTCATCTAATATAGGCGAAATTCCGTTTAAAATTGACCCAATTTTCCGTTATTTTACATTTTATATAAAAAAAGGGAGGCAAATGCCTCCCTTTTTTGCATCACAGGTACATCCTGTGAATTATTTATAAAAATCTATCATTTTTTCCAGAGAAAGGGCGCTGATCTTACTTGCATTTCCGGCACAGCCAAATGCTTCATAACGAGCTTTACAGATCTCCTTCATCGCCTTGGTAGACTCTTTGAGGAATTTACGCGGGTCGAAGTTAGAAGCATTTTCGCTCAAATGCTTACGGATAGAGCCTGTAGATGCCATACGCAGGTCCGTGTCGATATTCACCTTACGCACACCATGCTTGATGCCATTAACGATTTCTTCAACAGGGACACCATAGGTCTGGCCCATGTCACCACCGTAGTTATTGATGATTTCCAGCCAGTCCTGAGGCACAGATGAAGAACCATGCATAACCAGGTGAGTGTTAGGGATACGTGCGTGAATATCCTTAATACGATCGATTCGTAGAATTTCACCGGTTGGCTCTTTAGTGAACTTATAAGCGCCATGTGAGGTACCTATGGCAATCGCCAGTGCGTCTACGCCGGTTTTCTCAACGAAATCAGCCGCTTCTTCAACACTGGTCAGCAGCTGATCCATGTCCAGCTTACCTTCTGCACCGTGACCGTCTTCTTCACCCATTTCGCCGGTTTCCAGTGATCCCAGGCATCCCAGCTCACCTTCGACAGACACACCACCCGCGTGGGCCATTTTTACAACTTCACGGGTCACATCTACATTGTATTCATAGCTGGAAGGGGTTTTCATATCGGCCATCAGAGAACCGTCCATCATGACGGAGCTGAAGCCCGACTGGATGGAGCGCAGACATACCGCAGGCTCAGAACCGTGGTCCTGATGCATAACCACTGGAATATGTGGATACATTTCAATAGCCGCAGAAATCAGGTGGCGCAGAAAGGGCTCACCTGCATAGGATCGCGCACCTGCGGAACCCTGCATAATAACTGGGCTGTTACATTCGTCAGCAGCCTGCATGATGGCATGCACCTGCTCCATATTGTTTACATTGAACGCTGGCATGCCGTAACCGTTTTCGGCCGCATGATCCAGTAACTGGCGTAGTGATACTAATGCCATTCTAGTTCTCCTGGTTAAGTTTAATCTTCAGAATCTTTTACATTACCAATGGTGATGACCTTCATCGCATTGGTGCCACCACCTTCATCACCCAACATATCGCCACGGGTGATTATAATCCGGTTTCCATCCTTAACAATTCCTTTTTCTTCAAGCAATATGGCCACCTTAGAACTCATGTTATAAGGGCCCACTTTCTCAAAGTCGATACTGGTTGGATATACCCCACGATACAAAGTTACTTTGCGTCGTGTCTGCTCATGGCGTGTCAGAGCATAAATAGGTATTCCAGTACTGATCCGGGACATCCACAATACGGTTGCGCCGGATTCAGTTAATGCAGCAATACCATCCACTGCCAGATGATTGGCTGTGTACATGGTTGCCATAGCGATCGCTTCGTCGACACGACCAAAAGTCAGCGCCATACGGTGATCCGATATCTTGGCCCGTGGATGCTGCTCCGCCGATTCACAGATTCTGCTCATGGCTTCAACTACTTTGACAGGGTATTTACCCGCCGCCGTTTCACCGGACAACATGACTGCATCGGTACCATCATGCACTGCATTAGCAACATCAAACACTTCCGCACGGGTAGGAATCGGATTCTCGATCATCGACTCCATCATCTGGGTTGCCGTTATAACCACCCGATCCTTAGCTCGCGCCCTGGCAATCAAATCTTTCTGGATAGCCGGTAATTCAGCATCACCCACTTCCACACCCAGATCACCCCGGGCGACCATAATAACATCAGATGCCTCAATGATTTCATCTATAACTTTAAGGGCATCGGCCCGCTCAATCTTGGCGACTATGCCGCCATAACCTCCGGCATCCCTCAGCAGCTTACGGGCCTGTAATATATCTGCGGCACTGTTTGGGAAAGATACCGCCACATAATCCGCCTGAATTCTGGCCGCAGAAATAATATCTTCCTTATCCTTAGCGGTCAAAGCAGGTGCCGATAACCCGCCACCCAGTAAATTTATGCCTTTTTTATCCGACAACAAACCGGTTTGAGCCACTATGCAGTGAATTTTTGCCCCTTCGACCTTTTCTACCTCGAGGACCATACGTCCATCATCCAGCAGCAGTGTATTACCCGGTTTTACATCATTAGGCAGGCTCTTATAGGTAATTCCTACGGCATCCTGAGTACCCGCCTGGGGATCCATATCAACATCCAGGATAAACTTATCACCCTTGGTCAGCTGGACCTTGCCTTCTAAAAACCTCTCGGTTCGGATCTTGGGGCCCTGTAAATCCACTAGAACGCCAATCACCCGGCCCTGCTTTTTACCACTGGCCCGTACCATATCGGCACGACGTTTTTGTTCATCATAAGAACCATGAGAAAAATTCAGTCGTACAACATCTATACCTGCCGCAACCAAATCATCAATTACTTCTGGACTATCGGTTGCCGGACCGAGAGTAGCCACTATTTTGGTTCTACGCAAAGGAAGAACTCCTATCTAAAGCTTAAAAGGCCGCGATTTTACCCGCAGCTAACATTATATTCTGCGACCTGTCAGTAATTTCTACTACTGGTTTTCAAAAATACGAGACCCCGCAGGGCCTCCTCATAACCTAACCCTTGGCACGCTCTTCCAGAATGGCCACGGCAGGCAGGACTTTACCTTCCAGAAATTCAAGGAATGCACCACCACCGGTAGAGATATAGGAAACTTTGTCAGAAATACCGTATTTATCTACTGCTGCCAAAGTATCGCCACCACCTGCTATAGAGAAAGCTGAAGATTCAGCAATCGCCATTGAGATCGCTTTAGTGCCTTCACCGAACTGATCGAATTCAAAAACACCCACGGGGCCGTTCCAGACAATAGTACCGGCTTTTTTCAACACTTCCGCCAGAGCCGCCGCTGAATCAGGACCAATATCAAAAATCATGTCGTCGTCAGTCACCTCAGCCACATTTTTCAGTGTCGCTTCAGCGGTTTCTGCAAATTCCTTGGCACACACCACATCCGTGGGTACCGGAATATCACCACCAGCCGCCTGAGCATCGGCCGTCAGCTTCTTTGCAGTGTCGACCAGATCTTCTTCATACAGTGATTTGCCAACATTATGACCGGCCGCTGCGATAAAAGTGTTGGCAATGCCGCCGCCAACGATAAGCTGGTCAACTATTTTCGACAGGGATTCCAGTACTGTGAGTTTGGTGGAAACCTTGGATCCACCAACGATGGCCACCATAGGGCGCGCTGGATTATCCAGCGCTTTACCCAATGCTTCCAGCTCACCCGCCAGCAAAGGACCCGCACAGGCGACAGGGGCAAACTGCGCCACACCATGGGTGGAAGCCTGGGCACGATGGGCGGTACCGAAGGCATCCATCACGAACACATCGCATAACTCAGCATACTGTTTGGACAGTGCTTCGTCATTGCCTTTTTCGCCTTTGTTAAACCGTACGTTTTCCAGAACAAGCACATCACCGTCATTAAGAACAGGAGCATTAGCCAGGTAATCTTTAACCAGTTTCACCTCTTTACCCAGAGCATCGCCCAGGTAATTAACCACAGGCAACAATGAAAACTCATCAGCAGGCTCGCCTTCTGTAGGACGACCCAGGTGAGACATCAACATCACTTGGGCACCGGCTTTAATGCAGTGTTCAATCGTTGGCATAGACGCCTGAATTCGTTTGGCGCTGGTTACTTTGCCATCTTTAACCGGCACATTTAGATCCTGGCGAATCAACACACGTTTGCCAGCCAGATCCAGATCAGTCATTTTTATAACAGACATCAGAGTCTCCTAAATTTTTTAAATATAAAAACTGTTTGTTAAATCTTAACTTAACAAACAGCTCTCAGTTATTGAACAATGAGCGAGAGATTTTATTCACTGGCTAGGCGGAGGATAATTTTGAGATGTTAAGCGTACATCAGTACGCGATCATTCAAAATTCTCCAACAACGCCGCCAGAGGATAAAAGATCCGCTCATTGAGCGTTCATTAATGCAATGGTGGTATCAATCATACGATTTGAAAAACCCCATTCATTGTCATACCAGGCACACACTTTAATCAGGTTACCACCGATTACGCGAGTCAAGGTCGCATCGAAATTTGAGGTTGTGCTGGTGTGATTGAAATCCACAGAGACCAGTGGCGCATCACAATAAGCCAAAACCTTTCCATCGGATGCCTCATTAACAACCGCGTTGACTTCTTCCACTGTAGTATCACGGCTTGAAGTAAAGGTTAAATCAACCAGCGACACATTGATGGTGGGTACCCGTATTGCAAAACCATCCAGTTTGCCATTCAGCTCTGGCAGCACCAGACCCACTGCAGCTGCAGCGCCAGTCTTGGTCGGAATCATCGATTGTGTCGCCGAACGTGCGCGACGCAAATCAGGATGATACACATCTGTCAGCACCTGATCATTGGTGTAGGAATGTACTGTTGTCATAAGACCAGTAACAACACCGATTTTCTCATGCAATGGCTTGACCATGGGTGCCAGACAGTTGGTGGTACAGGAGGCATTGGAAATAACGCTATCCGTCGCTTTCAATACATCCTGATTTACACCATAGACAATGGTTGCATCTACATCCTTGCCACCGGGCGCCGAGATGATTACTTTTTTTGCCCCTGCCTGCAGATGCAGGGATGCCTTGTCCTTGCTGGCAAAAAAGCCGGTACATTCATGCACCACATCCACACCCAGTTCAGCCCAGGGCAATTTCGATGGATCTCGTTCCGCCAGTACACGTATTCGGTCACCATTAACGATCATATGATCATCATCTACCGCGACTTCACCGGGAAAACGACCATGAGCTGAATCATATTGTGTCAGGTGAGCATTAGTATATGCATCACCCAGGTCATTTATGGCAACCACCTGCACTTCATCTGTACGGCCAGACTCATAAATAGCGCGTAATATATTACGGCCAATACGACCATAGCCGTTAATTGCTATTTTGATTGACATAACTGTGTCCCGGTTCATTTCCAGGTTAACAAGCCAGTATAAAGCCAGGCTGGAAATTCAAAAAATGATTTGCCAAACCAGTCGCAAACCATAAGCTTGGCAAATCACTCTAATGATCAATAATTTAAGCTAATAGGGTGGGCTATGCCCACCCTACAAACTTAGGACTGGAGCAGCTTAGTTAGCGGCAACATGCTCAACGAAACGCATCATGTTACAGGTGTAGCCATACTCGTTGTCATACCAGGCAACAACCTTAACGAAGGTTCCATCCAGAGCGATGCCGGCACCAGCATCGAAAATAGATGAGTGACCAATACCACGGAAGTCGGTAGAAACCACTTTCTCTTCTGTATAAGCCAGCGTTTTGCTCATATCACCCGACTCGGAAGCCGCTTTCATGGCTTTACAGATGTCTTCGTATGAAGCTTCTTTATCCAGCTCAACGGTCAGATCAACCACAGATACATCTGAAGTGGGTACACGGAAAGCCATACCCGTCAGCTTGCCATTCAGCTCAGGCAGAACCACACCTACGGCTTTTGCAGCACCGGTTGAAGACGGAATAATGTTTTCCAGAATGCCGCGGCCACCGCGCCAGTCTTTCTGTGAAGGACCATCAACGGTTTTCTGAGTAGCCGTAGCCGCATGAACCGTCGTCATCAGACCACGTTTGATACCCCAGTTGTCATTCAGTACTTTAGCAACCGGCGCCAGACAGTTAGTGGTACAGGAAGCAGCGGAAACAATTTTCTGGCCCGCATAAGTCTCGTGATTAACACCGTAAACGAACATCGGAGTACCGTCTTTAGACGGTGCAGACTGAACAACTTTCTTAGCACCGGCATCAATGTGTTTCTGACAGCTTTCTTCGGTCAGGAAGAAACCAGTACAATCGATAACGATGTCAGCACCCACATCGCCCCATTTCAGGTCGGCAGGATCACGTTCAGCTGTCAGGCGGATTTTCTTACCATCAACGATCATGGCACCCGCTTCAGCAGAAACTTCACCATCGAAACGACCGTGTACTGAATCATATTTCAGCATGTATGCCAGGTAATCAGCATCCAGCAAATCATTGATACCTACAATTTCGATGTTTTTAAATTCTTTGTGAACAGCACGAAAAACCATGCGGCCTATACGACCAAAACCGTTAATACCGACTTTAATAGCCATGAACATTTCTCCAAATTAATTTATTACTCATTTTATGAAACAGATTGATACAAACCCAAGCCCTCCGCTTCATACCGAAGCGGAGGGCCACGGCATTAGATTACGCTTTCAACTGCCTTAACCACATTTTCAACAGTAAAGCCAAACTCCTTGAACAGCTCGCCTGCTGGTGCAGACTCACCGAAGTGGTCAATACCGACCACTACATCCGCATACTTGTACCAGCCGGCAGTTACCGCGGCTTCCACCGCAACCGTTGGAATGCCTTTAGCTACCACAGATGAACGATAGCTTTCATCCTGCGCCTCGAAGGCATCAACCGAAGGCATGGAAACCACACGGATTTTCTTACCCGACATTGCTTCAGCCGCACCCGTTGCCAGAGCCACTTCAGAACCGGTGGCAATGATGATGGCATCAGGAGTACCCTTGCAATCTTTCAGAATATAACCACCCCTGGCAATATCAGCGATTTGTGCATCACTACGCTCCTGATGAGGCAGACCCTGACGTGAGAAGATCAGAGTAGAAGGACCGTCTTTACGCTCAATGGCTTGTGCCCAACAGACTGCAGATTCAACTGCATCACAGGGACGCCATACTGCCATATTAGGAATCATACGCAGAGTAGGAATCTGTTCGACAGGCTGATGAGTCGGACCATCTTCACCCAGTCCGATTGAGTCATGGGTATATACGAAAATACTTTGGATTTTCATCAAAGCAGCCATACGCAGTGCATTACGCGCGTATTCGGAGAACATCAGGAAGGTAGCACCGAAAGGAATCAGACCACCGTGCAGAGTAATACCATTCATGATGGCTGACATACCAAACTCACGCACACCGTAGTTCACATAGTTAGCATCTTCATGGTTGATCATGGGCTTATAACCCGACCATTCAGTCAGGTTTGAACAGCCCAGGTCAGCTGAACCACCAAACAGCTCAGGCACCATAGGTGAATAAGCTTCAATCGCCGCCAGTGAGGCCTGACGTGTGGCAGGGCTTTTCGCATCGGCATTTACCTTGGCAACGAACTCGGCAGATTTTGCCGCCCAGTCAGCCGGTAAATCACCGGCCATACGGCGCTCATATTCAGCTGCCAGCTCAGGATATGCCGCTTTATAAGCTGCTAATTTCTCATTCCAGGCTTTCTCTGCCGCCGCACCTTTTTCTTTTGCATCCCAGCCGTGATAAATATCAGCAGGGACTTCAAAGGCTGCGTGATCCCAGCCTAATGCCGCTTTGGTCAGGTTGATTTCCTCTTCACCTAATGGCGCACCGTGACAGGCATGACTGCCAGCTTTGTTTGGTGAGCCAAAACCGATGGTGGTTTTGCAGCAAATCATGGTGGGCTTATCGGTCATGGCTTTTGCAGTTTCGATGGCTTTCGCGATCGCGTCCGGATCGTGGCCATCAACATCCGCAAGAACATGCCAGCCGTAAGCCTCGAAGCGCTTAGGTGTGTCATCTAAGAACCAGCCTTCAACATGACCATCGATAGATATACCGTTGTCATCCCAGAACGCAATCAACTTACCCAGACCTAAAGTTCCGGCCAACGAGCAGGCTTCGTGCGAAATACCTTCCATCAAGCAGCCATCACCCAGAAACACATAGGTGTGGTGATCAACAATATTGTGACCCTTCTGATTGAACTGGCCAGCCAGCGCTTTTTCAGCAATCGCCATGCCTACACCATTGGTAATACCCTGCCCCAGAGGACCGGTGGTAGTTTCAACGCCTGGTGCATAACCATACTCAGGATGACCGGGTGTTTTCGAATGCAGCTGTCGGAAATTTTTCAGATCGTCCAGCGACAACTCATAACCGGTCAGGTGAAGCAATGAATAAATCAGCATGGATCCATGGCCATTGGACAGGATGAAGCGGTCACGGTCTGCCCAGCCAGGGTTGGCAGGGTTATGGTTCATGTGATCATTCCATAGAACCTCAGCTATGTCAGCCATACCCATAGGCGCACCGGGATGACCCGAATTAGCCTTTTGGACGGCATCCATACTCAGGGCACGGATGGCATTAGCAAGCTCTCTGCGCGATGGCATAGGCATATCTCCAGTAAAGTTTAAAATTCAACGGCCAACCCGTTTAATCACGCATTGGCCTTGCTATTCTTTTTCTGTTCTCGGGGACAAACTAAACATTCCCCGGATATAAGGGCGCATTATTTTCCCTTACTTGGCGCATTTCAGCAACTGTGTAATTTCCTAATCTACTGATTCATACATTTAATTAGCCCAAAACTTACTGATAAGCCCGAACAACAGGAATCAGCTCTGAGCCCCAATAAAACCATAAGCCGTTGATAAATAGAAAATTAAAAGGCCTTTAATTAGCCCCGTAACAGCTAACACAGCATTTTTCCGAAAAACCATCAACAAGCCGGTTTATGACCTAATAAATAATTCAATAAGCCGATTAGTCCTCATCCCTCCATTTTATGGAACATCCCATGCTGGGGATCTGCTCAAGCGGGCCTTTTCCCGTCTCTGCTACCTGCTTCATGGCCTCAAACAGGTCGCGGCGCGCATTACCTTCGGCAGTGTCCTTACGACTGGCATCGAGACGACCACGGTACTGCAGCTTCAGATCACCGTTGTAACCAAAGAAATCCGGGGTACAAACTGCACCATAAGCTTTAGCAATCTGTTGTGTTTCATCCAACAGATAGGGAAAATCAAAATCAAACTCGGCAGACACCTTTTTCATATTCTCAAAAGAATCTTCCTCGTACAGCGTCGGATCATTAGACATGATCGCGACACTATTGATACCCAGCAACTTTAATTCACGGGTATCACGCACTATACGTTCACGGATAGCCTTCACATAGGGACAGTGATTGCAGATAAACATCACCAGCAACCCTGTATCGCCCTTGCACTGGGCGAGACTCCAGCTTTTACCGTCCACACCAGGCAGCTTGAAATCAACTGCATCCAGCCCAAAATCACAGACAGGGGTTTCCAGACTTACCATAATTCGACCTCCCAATTTAAATTTGTAAGCAACCATGCCAGTATGGCGCTGGAATTTCAAACACTAGTCCCCATATAAACATCCGAGCGAATGCTTTATTTGTGAACCAGTTGTGGTTCAAAGTATTTATACATGCTAAAATTGATAGTTCAGTTTTGATTTCTTGACCCATTCGCGAAAGGCGGCCATGAGCGACAATCAGCAGAAGACAACAGTACCCACCACGGAACAAGACAAGCAGTCCCGACTCAAGGAACTGATTGCAAAGGGCAAAGAGCAGGGCTATCTCACCTATGCAGAGGTAAATGACCACCTCCCCCAGGACATAGTAGACCCAGAACAGGTAGAAGATATCATTAACATGATTAATGATATGGGTATTACTGTGCATGAAATTGCACCGGACACCGAATCCCTGGTGCTCTCAGATGCCAGCGCTACCGATGACTCTGCTGCAGAAGAAGCGGCGGCTGCACTAGCCTCAATAGAGAATGAGTTTGGCCGAACCACAGACCCGGTACGTATGTACATGCGTGAAATGGGCACTGTGGAGCTACTCACCCGTGAAGGTGAAATTGAAATTGCCAAGCGAATCGAGGAAGGCCTGAAACAGGTACTCAGTGCCCTGGCAACCAATCCCCGCTCGGTTCTTCAGGTTCTGAAAACCTATGAAAAAATCGAATCGGAAGAGGTTCGACTCACTGATCTTATCAGCGGCTTCCGCAGCGATGAATCCGACGAAATCGCTCAGCCCCAAACCACGGGTCCGGCAACTGCCAGCGACAACGACTCCGATGAGTCGGATGACGAAGACGACGATGCAGAAACCGTGGTCGAAGACACCGGGCCTGACCCAGAGATAGCCAAAGAGCACTTTGTCCTGTTGAGTAAGTCCTATGACAAGGTAATTACCGCGCTCGAAAAGAAAAACCGGAAAAATATCCAGAAAGCCCGTGAAGAAATGTCAGAAATCTTCATGGAGCTCAAATTCCTGCCCAATATCGTCATCGCAATGACCAAAGACCTGCGTGCGACCATCGGGCGAGTTCGCATGCTGGAGCGACTGATCCTGAATCTTTGCGTAAACAAGGCACACATGCCCCGCAAAGCCTTCATACAGTCATTTCCAGACAATGAAACCAATCAGAAATGGATCGACCAGTATCTGAATGGGCATGAATATTCAGAAAAACTTTCAGAGCTGTCGCCTGACGTCAAACAGACCCAGCACAAGCTGGCCATTCTGGAGAAAGAATTCGGCCTGAGCATCCCCGACATCAAAGAAATCAATCGTAAGATGTCTATTGGCGAAGCCAAGGCACGACGCGCCAAGAAAGAAATGGTTGAAGCGAATTTACGCCTGGTCATTTCCATAGCCAAAAAATACACCAACCGCGGCCTGCAATTCCTCGATTTGATCCAGGAAGGCAACATCGGTCTGATGAAAGCCGTGGATAAATTTGAATACCGTCGTGGTTACAAGTTCTCCACCTATGCCACCTGGTGGATACGGCAGGCCATCACCCGCTCGATTGCCGACCAGGCACGTACCATACGTATACCTGTGCATATGATCGAGACCATCAACAAACTCAATCGTATTTTCCGCCAGATGCTGCAGGAAATGGGCCGCGAACCGACACCGGAAGAACTGGCCGAAAAAATGGATATGCCGGAAGACAAGATCCGCAAGGTATTGAAAATTGCCAAGGAACCGATTTCCATGGAAACCCCCATTGGTGACGATGAAGATTCGCACCTGGGAGATTTCATCGAGGATATCAATATCCTCTCGCCCATCGAATCGGCAACGGGAGAATCCCTGCGTGAATCCACCAAGGATATCCTGTCCACCCTTACCCCAAGGGAAGCCAAGGTACTGCGCATGCGCTTCGGTATTGATATGAATACCGACCACACTCTGGAAGAAGTCGGTAAACAGTTCGATGTTACCCGTGAGCGTATTCGCCAGATCGAAGCCAAGGCCCTGCGTAAACTGCGCCACCCATCAAGGGCGGAACATTTGCGTAGTTTTATTGGGGAAGAGTAAATCCTGTAATTAAACATTAAATAACGACAACAAACGGTTGTTGTCGTTATTTAAGCTGCTTATAATTGCGGCTGGTTTTTTACGCTTCGCGGTTCTATGCCTTACGGCACGATGATTTGTAAGTAGCCGCGACTCGGGTTAGATTTAGATCGAATAGCAATGCGCTAACGCGCATTGTGATATATCTTAAATACGGATATTGTTTTACGCTTCGCGGCTGTATGCCCTTCGGGCAT
>JBLYYN010000213.1:0-12020 GCA_048550535.1 Gammaproteobacteria bacterium | reverse complement strand
TTTTTATTGAGCCATCAGGACTGATTTGTTAGTAGCCATCGGGAAAGTGCAAATGGCACTTATGCAAAAATCGAAAGAGCAGCTGTTCACTGTCCTGATGTAAAGCCAGGAACAAAAATGCAATACGGAATACATTACGGCCAGCAACCGCAACGGAATGAACGGCTTTGCCCCGGGCATACACCTATTCAACGTTTTCCCTAATGGCAACACTAAACATCTTCTCAAATTTCGCAACTATCTCAGCAGAAGAATCATATTCGATGCAAATGCCGCCTCTGGAGATATTTTTAGCCAGCCCATACACGATCTCGCCATTAGATAGCTTGATATGTATATAAAAGCTTACGTTGTTGTATCTTGGATACTTTCGTTTATCTTCACCATGCGTCAGCTCAGCGTGGTTAGTCTGATCAACATAAGATTGTACGCTTTGTCTATCCATACTGTTGCCGTATCGTTAAAATGATGTTCCCAGTCGATCCTGAAAATCACTTCAACCTTATGAGATGCTTCTATAAATATCTGTTTTTATTAGCAATATTACCTGCATCATTTATAGCTCAAGCTGAGACGACAGAACAGGCAAATAGCCTTTTATGCCCTGATAGCCGGGTGTCTGCCAAAAATTATAACCCGCCAGAATTCTTTCCCATCGATAAACAGCAAGAAACCCGCATCAGTGCACAACAGGTCGAAAATATGACTGGAGACATCACCCGATTCAACGGTGATGTACAAATCGATCGTCATCAGCTTCGACTCAAGGCCGATCACATCAGCTACCAGCGAAAAACAGAAACACTAAGCCTGAGCAACAACGTCCACATTGATGCCAACAATGTCTCCATTGATGCAGATAATGGCTGGTATGATATGGCAAACAATAAGGGTGAATTCAGTAATACTCGATACCAGATTATTAACCCTTATTTCCAGGGCTACAGCCCTACTCTCATCTTTGAAAGCCGGCAACTGACCCGCCTTGAATCCACCAGTTTCAGCAGCTGTCCGATAGACAATCGTGACTGGGAATTAAAAACCCGTTCCCTGGTACTGGATAACGAGAGCCAGGTCGGTAGCGCCACCAATGCCAGCATCTGGTTCAAGGGTATGCCACTGTTCTATACCCCTTATTTAAGTTTCCCACTGGGCGATCAACGCCGCAGTGGATTCCTCATGCCCAGCATCGGTAATTCGAGTCGTAATGGCACAGAAATCAGTGTGCCCTGGTACTGGAACATTGCACCTAATCAGGACATGTTGCTCACCCCCACCAATATAGTGAAACGCGGCCTGATGCTGGACAGTAAATACCGCTATCTGAGCCAGAACAACAACGGCAATATCGATGTGCAATATCTGGATAAAGACCAGCAGACCAATAGCCGGCGCCATTTTATAAATATCAAACACCACTCTGATATAGGTAAGCATTTCGATTTTGACCTTAATGCCAAAGATAGCTCCGATGCCGATTATCTCTATGATTTTGGTGGCAGCCAGGAGAGCACTAGTCTTAGTTACCTGGAGCGTACGGCCAGGCTCGCTTATAACCAGGGCCCCTGGAAACTTAACTTGCTGGCACAAACATTTGAAACCCTTGACGATGAAATTTTATTGGAAAATCGTCCTTACCAACAATTACCTCAACTGACCTTCAACGGCTCTGATGAATTTAGTAACACTAATCTAAGCTGGTCACTGGAATCGGAATGGGTGGATTTCGAACATGACAGTGATACTCGGACTACCGGACAGCGCATGGATCTTTATCCAAAACTAAGCTGGCCCTTACTCGGCAACGCCTGGTTTTTCACCCCCTCCTTCGGCTATAGATACACCAGTTATGATGTCATGGATGGCACCGGCACCGCTCTTAATCTCGACGATCGTACTGTTAGCGTCAGCAGCCTGGATAGCGGCCTGTTTTTCGAACAATATTTCAGCAAAGGTCGTTATTTACAGACACTGGAACCGCGCCTGTTTTATTTAAAAATCCCTTATCAGGACCAGCAGGCACTACCGGTTTTTGACACGGGTACATTCGACTTTACCTTTGCCCAGCTGTTTCGCGAGAACCGCTTTAATGGTGTCGATCGTATCGGCGATGCCGACCAGCTCACACTGGCACTGACCAGCCGTGTACTGGATGCTAACAGTGGCAACGAATTGATGAGCCTTAGTCTTGGCCAGATCCGCTATTTTAAAGATCGCAGGGTTAGTTTGGACAACGCTATCGAAGAAACCCAAAACTCGGATTTTATTTCTGAAATCAGTGGTCGCCTGGACAACTGGTCAGCCCGCGGCACCGTGCAGTACAACCCGGAGCAGAACCGAACCGACAAACGCAGCCTCCAGCTGCATTATCAGGGCGACAAACACCAGATATTCAATATCGGTTACCGATTTCGTCGTGATCTAGCTAATGAGACACAAAATCTGGAACAGACCGATGTTTCGCTGGTCATACCTTTGGACAATCGTTATCGCCTGCTGGCCAGACGCAATTATTCGCTGACTGAATCCCGGGAAATCGAATCGATCTACGGTATCGAATATGAATCCTGTTGCTGGGCGATCAGACTGATTAGCCAGTCGCTTCTGCTACAGGACGACCCCGATAACACTTATAACAAATCCATTAAACTACAGCTCGTTTTGAAAGGCCTTGGTAGTACGGACAAATCAGCCACTGACAACCTGAGGCATGCTATCCTTGGCTACCAACCGGATTATTGATTATGACTTTGAAAAACAGAATTATTAGCAGCCTGTCGGGGCTATTTTTTTGCACCTCTGCTTTTGCCATTCAAGCTCTGGATAGCATCGTTGCCATTGTGAATGATGGTGTCATAACGCAATCCCAGATGGATGAAAAGATTACCGAGGTCAAACTTCAGATTCGGCAAAATGGCTCCCCCATACCCGATGACCAGTTACTCAGTCGCCAGGTGCTGGAACAAATGATTCTGGAGCGTATACAGTTACAAATGGCGGAACAGCAGGGTATTCGTGTGGATGATTTATCGCTCAATAATGCACTGCAAAACATTGCCAGCCGTAACAAGATCACTCTGGATAATCTACGCATACAATTAGAGCGTGAAGGTATGAGTTTTGAGAACTACCGGGAACAAATACGAAACAGCCTGATGATTCAGCAGTTGCAGCAGCGTACCGTGCTGAGCAAAGTCAATGTCTCCGATGAGGAAATCGAATTGCTACTGGAGCAGCAACAGGAAAGCGCTGGCTCCCAGGATCGTTACCATCTGGCCCATATCCTGATTACCACACCAGAAGCCGCCGGCCCCGAAGATATCAGCAAGGCTTATGATAAAACCGAAACCGCTATTGCGCTTCTTAAAGATGGTGATGCATTCCATGATGTGGCCTTGCGTTTTTCTGCCGGCAGTCAGGCCATTAATGGTGGTGATCTGGGGTGGCGCGACTCAGCTCAACTTCCCAGCCTGTTCCTGGAAGCCTTGAAAACTATGGAGAAGGGTGACATCAGTCCACCACTGCGCAGCACCAGCGGCTTTCATATCATTAAACTGGTGAATAAAAAGACCCAGCAACATATCGTCGAACAAACCCATGCCCGACATATTTTGATGCGTGCTGATGCCATTACCACGGAAGAGAAAGTACGTAAAACCATGAACAGTCTCAAACAACAACTAGACAAGGGTGCCGATTTTGCCAAACTGGCCGCCAAATATTCACAGGATCCAGGATCCAAAAACAATGGCGGAGACCTGGGTTGGGCATCACAGGGACAGTTTGTACCACAGTTTGAAAAAGTGATGAACAGCCTCGCTATCAAACAGATCTCAGAACCTTTTCGCAGCCAGTTCGGCTGGCATATTTTACAGGTCCTGGAGCGCCGTAAACAGGACGAAACCAGGCAACTGATGCGCAACCGTGCGATGCAATCGATCCAGCAACGAAAAGCCGATGAAGAACTGCAACTCTGGCTGCGTAGAATTCGCGATGAATCCTATGTGGAGTACCGCAACAGCTAATGCAGCCACTGATTGCAGTCACCCCCGGCGAACCTGCCGGTATCGGCCCGGACATCTGTTTACAATTAGCTGAACAGGAACACAATTGCCGTCTGGTGCATTTTGCCGACCCGGAATTGATGCAACAGCGTGCTGATCTGCTGGGTTCATCGGTCAATATAACCACTCTTGAGAGTCTGGACGATGCCAGATCACATCACCCAGGCCAGTTGCAGGTGTATCCGGTTTTACTCAAAAAAACTACCATCGCCGGACAACTTGATCCTGCCAATGCAAATTATGTGCTGGAATGCCTGAGCCGTGTCGTCGATGCTATTAACAGGCATTCAGTCGATGCACTGGTTACCGGTCCGGTGCATAAGGGCATCATCAACCAGGCCGGTATAAGCTTCACCGGTCATACCGAATTCCTGGCCGGATTGACTCATGCCCATCCAGTGATGATGCTGGCTACCGAATCACTGCGTGTAGCACTGGCTACCACCCATTTACCACTATCACAGGTCAGCCAGGCCATCACCCAGGATTCACTGACACGGGTCATCGAAATTCTCCATCAGGATTTAGTCAGTCACTTTTCCATCAACAAGCCACGAATCCTGGTTTGTGGCCTCAACCCTCATGCCGGCGAAGACGGCCACCTGGGACGTGAAGAAATCGATGTGATTACACCCGTGCTTGAAACACTCAGAACTCGAGGCATGGATCTGATCGGCCCATTACCCGCCGATACCCTGTTCACGCCCCATTATCTTCAGCAGGCAGATGCGGTCCTGGCCATGTATCACGACCAGGGTCTGCCTGTGCTTAAACATGTCGGATTTGGTCATGCCGTCAATATCACCCTGGGCCTTCCCATTATCCGAACTTCAGTTGACCATGGCACGGCACTGGAACTGTCAGGTACGGGAAAAGCTAATTCAGGAAGCCTGCAAACAGCCATTGACCTCGCCATCCAGCTGAGCATGAATAAACTTTCAGTCTAATTTACTCAAAAAATTATATTTTTTCTTTTTAAAAAGCGTAACGAGTTCCCACTGTGAGCTGATAATTTTCATCAGACACAGTATATAATGATACTGGCATTTAACTTTAACTATTATAATTTCCCTTTTATATACAGCAAAATATTTTGATGTACAGTCACTGGAAGCGTTAGAAAAATTCATGAAACAGCATAAAGCTCGAAAACGTTTCGGACAGAATTTCCTTACCGATCAATCTATCATTGATCGTATTGTGCTTAGTATTCATCCACAAAGTGACGATCGGCTGGTCGAAATTGGACCTGGCCTGGGAGCTCTCACCTGCCCACTCATGGATATCACTGGCAAACTTGACGTGGTGGAACTGGATCGTGACATCATCCCTAAATTGCAGCTTAATTGCGGCCTCAAGGGGCAGTTAAACATCCATAATGTAGATGTTTTGAAATTTGATTTTGCATCCTTGTATCATAACGATGGTCAAAAACTGCGTATTGTTGGTAACCTGCCATATAACATATCGACACCGATCATTTTCCACCTGGCCAGTTATACCAGCATTATCAAGGATATGTATTTTATGCTGCAAAAAGAGGTGGTGTCACGGCTGGCAGCCAAACCTGGGGACAGTGATTACAGCCGCCTGTCAGTAATGTCTCAGTACCAGTTTAAAATTACACCCTTATTCCTGGTACCCCCAGAAGCCTTTAGCCCTCGTCCAAAAGTTGAATCGACCATCGTGAAATTGATGCCCCATGCAAAGCCACCCGCTGAAATCGGCGATCCCTCGTTTTTCGCCAGTCTTGTCAGCCAGGCCTTTTCCCAGCGCAGAAAAACCCTGAGAAACACATTAAAACACCTGGCTACTGACGCTCAACTTGAACAGCTTGCGATTGAGCCAGGTCAACGCGCCCAGGAGCTCAGCCTGCAACAATTTGCGAAACTGAGCCTACTACTGCAACAGGAATAAATCCTGTATGATTATAAGGGACTATGAATTAGCCATATCTGCTAAGCTAGTCACACGATTTACAGGCACGTATATTATGAACAAAAACGAATACAACATCAGTGTAGAGGTCATTCCGGCCTATATCAAAGAACAGTCTAGCCCTGATCTTGGCAGCTATGTGTTTTCCTACACAGTTACCATCATCAATAAAGGTAACCAGCCAGCTAAACTACTCACCCGGCACTGGGTCATCACCGATGGTGATGGTGAAATACAGGAAGTTAAGGGTGATGGAGTGGTCGGTGAACAGCCACATCTTAAGCCCGGTGAAGGCTTTCAGTACACCAGTGGTACCATGATGAAAACTCCGGTCGGCTCAATGACAGGCAGCTATCAAATGCTTGCAGACGATGGTAGTGAGTTCGATGCAAAAATTCCGGAGTTTTATCTGGTGGTACCAGACACCCTGCATTAATCTGCCATACAGCTAAAACACAGTTATATCAAATGTCACGAACAACGGCATACCGATTCCAGCTTGCCTGCAAAATATGCAGCAGGAGCTAGATAACCCCTGCTAAGCACAGCTTTTAGACTTCGTGATACTAAACAGGATTTTTTTACTCAAAGACGCTATCCTCAGTGATAAGCTAGAAATATAGAACTACAAAAGAGACAACAATCACAATGGCGACCTATGCAATCGGGGATGTCCAGGGCTGCTTTAAACAATTAAAACTGCTACTCGAACAGATCAAATTTAATCCAGACAAGGACAAACTCTGGTTTGCAGGTGATATTGTTAATCGCGGCCCAGATTCACTGGAAACCCTGCGCTTTATACGTGACCTTGGTGACAATGCCATTACCGTTCTGGGCAACCATGATCTGCACTTATTGGCTATTGCTAATGGCCGAGGTAAACAGGGTAAAAAAGACACCATTAAGGATATACTTCAGGCTCCAGACCGAGCTCAATTACTGGACTGGTTAACCCAGCGTCCCTTGCTTCATTATGATAAAGAACTCGATACATGCCTGGTTCATGCTGGCATATACCCACACTGGAATATAGAACAATCTTTGCAAAGAGCCAGGGAAGTTGAATCTATACTACAGGGTAAAAAGGCCCATGAGTTTTTTCACCACATGTATGGCGATAAGCCACCAAAGTGGTCAGAAAAACTCAAAGGCTGGGATCGCTTGCGCTTTATCACCAATGTATTTACACGAATGCGTTATTGTGACAATAAAGGCCATTTATATCTCAGAGAAAAGAGCGCTCCAGGTAATCAGCTTAAAGGTATTCAACCATGGTTCAACATTAAAAATCGCCAAAACCAAACTACCAACATAGTATTTGGGCACTGGTCTACCCTCAAAAACCCTCAAATCGAACATTTGTATCCATTAGATACAGGCTGCCTGTGGGGTGGCAAACTCACAGCACTCAAAATCAATAAAAAAATGAATAAGTGGTATCAATTGGACTGCCCACAATCACAGACTATAGATCCCAAACACGGTTACAAATCTAAAAATAGCTACATAAAAGTTAAAAAAATTGTCACTCATCTCTTTCGTTGATATATGACCATTTCAAAGGAATAATTATTTTCTTTATCTGCCGAATAACTTTCTTGACTCACAATATCCCAATTATGCATATTAAATCGGGGAAACCAGGCATCTCCCTCACATTCCGCATTAACATGTGTTAGATACATGCGGTCTGCCTGGTCAATCATCTGCTCATAAAAACTGGCGCCACCGATCACCATTACTTCATCCTCATCAGCGACTTCAGCCAGGGCCTTATCAATACTATCCACTATGGTAACACCTGGAGCAGTATACCCAGTTCGACTAATCACGATATTTTTACGCCCCGGCAAAGGCTTACCAATAGATTCAAAAGTCTTACGTCCCATCACAATTGGCTTGCCCATGGTCACTTGCTTGAAGTGTTTAAAATCCGCAGGCAAATGCCAGGGTAAGCCATTTTCATTCCCAATGAGGCGATTTTTATCCATTGCAGCTATGAGCGAAATAATCATAAAAACTCGTTTATGGTCAATGGTCAATGGTCAATGGTCAATGGTCAAAACAACCATCAACCACTAACGAATAACTATCAACCTTTATACTGAAATTGGTGCCTTAATATGTGGATGCGCTTCATAATTAATCAGTTCAAAATCTTCATATTTAAAATCAAAAATAGATTTAATTCCAGGATTAATCTTCATCACTGGCAATTCAAAAGGCGTACGATTTAATTGCTCATTAGCCTGTTCAAGATGATTATTATATAAATGCGCATCACCCAGTGTATGTATAAAATCACCCGGTGTTAAATCAACAACCTGCGCGATCATCATGGTCAATAAGGCATAGGATGCAATATTGAACGGCACACCCAAAAAAATATCTGCACTGCGCTGATATAACTGACAGGATAATCTACCATCTGCCACATAGAACTGGAAGAAAGCATGACAGGGTGCCAGCGCCATCTTTCCCTGTTTAACATTTTCCTGTGGACTGATGTTTTCATCTGGCAGATCAGTGACATTCCAGGCTGACACGATAATACGACGGCTATTAGGATTGGTTTTAAGTGCATCAATAATATCTGAAATCTGATCTATGTAACGGCCATCCGGAGATGGCCAGTTACGCCATTGGCAACCGTATACTGGACCCAGATTTCCCTTATCATCTGCCCACTCATTCCAGATTTTCACACCATTTTCAGTCAGGTATTGCGTATTAGTCTCACCCCGCAAAAACCATAGTAACTCATGGATAATGGATTTCAGGTGACATTTCTTAGTAGTCACCAGTGGAAAACCTTCAGACAGATCAAAACGCATCTGGTATCCAAAAACAGAAATCGTACCGGTTCCAGTACGATCACCTTTCTGGTTCCCCTGGTCTCTAACATGGCGCATCAGCTCTAGATATTGTTTCATGCTGCCTTACTCGCTTGCTTTTTATATATAAGATAAAACAGAAATACTCCCACCAGTATCATTGGAATTGATAATAGCTGTCCTTTAGTCATCCAGCCATACGCAACAAAGCCTACATGAGCATCAGGCGTTCTGAAAAATTCTGTAATAAACCTGAATGATCCATAACAAATCATGAAAAGAGCACTGGCTGCCATTGCGGGCCTAGGTTTATTCGTATAGAACCAGAGTATCATAAACAATAACAGGCCTTCTGTTAATGCCTGGTAGAGAGATGATGGATGTCGAGCAATATGATCACCAAAATCCATAGCCCAGGGTAACGAAGGGTCTGCTGCTCTACCCCATAGTTCTTTATTAATAAAGTTTCCGATTCGGCCAGCACCTAAACCTATGGGCACCATAGGTGCGAGAAAATCCGCAACCTGAAAATAACTTTTTTTTGTCTTTTTGGCAAAAAAGTAATAGGCAATAAACACTCCAAGCATGCCACCATGAAATGACATACCGCCCTGCCAGATCTGAAACAGGATTAATGGATTGCTCAGAAATTCAGAAAAGTTATAAAATAGCACATAGCCAATACGCCCCCCCAATATGACACCCAGGGCGCCATAGAAGATCGCATCAGATACCTGCTCTTTACTCCAGCCGGAATCGGCTTGTTTGGCCCTGACAGAGCCCAACCACCAGACGGCGCCAAAACCAATGAGATACATCAGACCATACCAGTGAACTTTGGCAAAACCCAGATCCACTGCTACTGGATTGATATCAGGATAAATAATCATGCGCCAATATTACCAGAAATTCTGCAGCTAATCTGTGTTCAAATTATCTTTGCTATCAGCCCAAAAGAGCAAAATTGAATTCAAGCTGTTTTTGTCATATATAACATATTTGATCAGATTTTAAACTGACTCACCAGACGCTCCTGACTGATAGCCATTTCGATCAAAGCATTGACTGATGCTGATGTTTCTTTAGCCCCAGCCTCCGTTTGCTCAGTTAGCTCACTAACCTTGATCATACTTCGATTAATCTCTTCAGCAACAGCGGTTTGTTCTTCTGCAGCACTGGCGATCTGGGCATTCATATCCGAGATACTTTCAATGGCATGGGTAATACCGTTGAGTGAGGACTCGGCTTTACCTGCTCTGGCCACGCTTTCAGTGGCCTGGTTACGACCCTCCTGCATTACAGTTACAGCCCGTTGCACTCCAGTTTGCAGGCGCTCAATCATTTCCTCGATTTCCTGGGTTGATTGCTGAGTACGCTGCGCCAAAGTACGTACTTCATCAGCCACCACTGCAAATCCCCGGCCCTGCTCACCAGCGCGTGCAGCCTCAATCGCAGCATTCAGTGCCAGGAGATTGGTCTGTTCTGCAATGCCTTTAATGACATCCAGCACGGTACCAATAGCACTTGTGTCATTTTCAAGCTGGGAGATAACTTGAGAAGCATTCTCCACCTCAGTGGCTAGACTGTGAATACCCGCAATGGTATCACCGATCACCATCCGCCCTTCTTTTGCCTGGCTATCACCCTCCTGGGCGGCCTGAGCAGCATGAGCTGCATTCCTGGCTACTTCCTGTACCGTTGCAGACATTTCATGGATTGCAGTGACCACTGATTCTGTCTCCATACGCTGACCCTTCATCGCTTCGTAACTTTCCCTTACAATATCGGCCATATGTTCGGAAGAACTCGACAAATTATGAGAAGAAGCTACTATTTCACGCACGATAGCATGGAGCTTTTCAACAAATCGATTAAAAGCTGCTGCCAGTTTACCGCCTTCATCTTTGGCATTGACCTCTATTCGTAAAGTCAGGTCACCCTCACCCTGAGCTATATCCTCAACACGATGCAATATAGCCTGTAACGGTTTTATAATAATTCTCGGTACAAAGAGTACAATTAAAATACAAAAAATCAGACCCAATGAAACATTAACCAGCATGCTAGCATGAGATTCTCGGATGGTATCGGCCATATTTTGTGCACTTTCATTTGCGGCCTCTATCGTCTGCTCTGACAACTCGTTAATAATATCGCGCATCCTGTCAAAATGTTCAGCGCTTTCTCCAAAGCTCAAATCTATTGCAACACGACGTCCGGTTCGTCCATGATCACGTCTTTGGATTATTATTTCTTCAGTCGATGACTTCCATTCTTTATATAGTGTAAAAAAAAGAGCCAATTTTTCCCTGGCCAATGTTGAATTGGTAATATCCTCAAACTTCTTTACACGATCGTAAGCCTGCTGAATATTTTCTTTATGTTGATTAGCCAGATCTACAAATTGCGGATTATTAACATCTACAAATATAACACTCCGCTCTGCAACCATAGCCTGATACAAATCCCGATCTGCCTGAAGCAGGAAATTAATGCTGGGCAAATATTCTTTGGTAACCTGTAACGATATAGAACCAACATTATTGAGTTTATTTAGCGCGGAAAATGCAAGCAGAATAAGTATAAAACTCACCATAACCACTGGAATAGTTAGTTTCCATTTAATCGATAAATCATTAAATACACTCATAAGCTATAGAACCTATTTGATTAAAGCCCTTTATCCAGTTCATCCAAGTTCACTCCTACCGTCAGTGCACCTATTGGCACACCGCCATCTATGACGGGAACAGATACCTGCACCAGATACGCTTGACTACTATCATCAAATTTAACCTTACCAACATGTACTGCACCCTGACCTGCAAATGTTTTCTGGAATTTAGCTTCATCTCCCTGCCAGTAGTCTGATGTTTTATCCGTCATCGCAACATTAGCGCCCTGATTGTCCATTAGAAAAAGCTCTAAATAATAGGATTTCGTAGCTTCAAACCCCTTTAGCTTTTGTGCCGCTTTATTATTCATCAGCAACTGCATAAAATCATTGACAGCTGATGTTTCCATCCATACTTCATCCTGTTTTTTTATTTCATCCAGCGACACAGCTTTCATGTTTTGCTGTTTTATCGTATCTATTAGCGTTGTATCTTTGGCCCAGGTTTCAATATCTGCGATTAGCTTATAGACTTCCTGTGGGACTTCTTCTGCATATAGTGAAGTC
>JBLYYN010000212.1:0-7015 GCA_048550535.1 Gammaproteobacteria bacterium | reverse complement strand
TCCTGCGTTACTCTACCTCCTGCATACCCAAAGGGCATAAATCCATGCAGTCGTGCTCAACAAAACTAAATCCACCATCCCTGGCGGATTTACCCTACAGATCAACAATGCCCAGTAAACTGCAAAGGGGTTCTTGCGTGTGAATGCCTACATGGACGTAGGTAATTAGAGTAACGCAGGAGCAGTTACCGAGATGACACGCAAATAAACAGCACAAAGCGCACAGATTTTCTTGTGCTTTTACGCATTGACAATCCCCATTGATCAAGCTGAGGAAGGCGTGATTGATGAGGGGTTGTCTGCGAGAATGTTTGAACAAACAATTGTATTTTATTGTTTGTGAGTTTCGCAGCAGCCTCATCAATCGCAACTGACGAGGGAACCCTTCATGGTTTTTTATGAAGGGCTTGTGAGCTGGGGCGTGTTTCTTTGGTTCGGTTTCTTTACACGAGTAAAGAAATGAACTCGCCCAGCAGGGCGAAACCAATGCCAAAATCACATCAATATTAAATCACAAGCAGAAAAAACAAATCAATGACTGGTGCCAGCCGACCGCGTAATCTTATTATGCACATTATATTTCCCCGACGGCTTTTTCATCGGCAAGCGCTTAATCTCTTTCAAACTCTTCGCATCATAAACAATCACCGCACCATCCATATCCCAGATACTGAGTAGGGCGTGTTTTCCGTCCTTATCAAACTCGACATGGGCGGCGGTCTTGCCCGGCGCCGGCTTCAGGGTTTTGACAATTTCCAGGCTTTGTTTATCGATTATATGTACGGCTTCCTTATGTGGCCCGAAGAACACATCGACCCAGGCATAGGCTGAGTTTTCATGGCTGCGCATAAAAAAGCCCGGGCCCAGGGTTTCGATACGTTTAATGGGTTGCCAGGTTTGGGTATCGAAAATAGTTACGGCATTGTCTTTCAGGTTGGGGGTGGCCAGCACGGTACGACCCTGGTGCCGCCAGGTGATGCCGGAACTCAGGTGGGGCATGCCGGGCAGATCCAGTTGGTGAGTAACCCGTCCCAGATCGAGATCGACCACCTGGCCTTTACTGTCACGGGAAGACCCTATAATCAGTTCATAACTCTGGTTAAAGAAAAAATCGTCCAGATAATCATTCACAGCAATGCGACGTACCGGGAACTGATCTTTATCGCGATCCAGTCCGGCATTTTCACCGGCCTTTTCCCGGTAGTCGTGCATCCATTTACCGAAGCCCATGGGTGGGGGTGTTTCGTAAGAAATTTCCCATACCTGCTTGATATCTTTCAATGCGGCCACAAAAGTTTTGCGTGGAGCTGCGTCATAAACTGCGCTGACTCGTGAGCTTTTTCCCTGGGCATTTTTCACCGGGATGATTTTGATCAGTGACAGATCTTCGGCAGAAAACACCACCAGGGTGTGAGGCAAATAGTTTCCGGCAATGACAAAGCGGCCATCACTGGATACCGCGACATTACGCATGTTGATGCCGGCCCGTACCTCGGCCACCACCTTGAGATTGTAAATATCGTATTTGGTGATCCAGCCGTCGCGGGAGCCGAAATACACAAAACGACCGTCCGGTGAGTATTTGGGGCCACCGTGCAGGGCAAACCGGGTAGGGAAGCGATGGATGGGTTCAAAACGGTCACCGTTTAACAGGGTGGCGTGGTGATCACCCAGTTCCACCACAATGAACAGGTTTATCGGGTCGGCATTCCACACCGGTTTATTGGGCAGGTTCTGCACCTCGCTGTAAACAATCTGGCTGGCCCAGATTTCCTGTTTTCCCCAGCCTGGCATTTTGCTTAGCGGGGTATAAATGTAGTCCACCAGCGCGCTGATTTCCTCGGCCTTGAGTGTGTCTTTGAAGGGCGGCATCTGGGTCGCCGCACGGCCTTCAGCAATCGTTGTAATAGCGGCGGGTTTGCGCAGGCGTTTCAGGTTTTCCGGCAACAGCGCCGGCCCCATGATGCCCAGGCGATTTTCCCCGTGGCAGGAGGCGCAGTGGGTTTTAAACAGCTGCTGGGTGCTCGCATTTGCGGCAACACTGAGTTCAGGCAATACCAGCAGCAGGATTAGCAGAATGTTTTTCGACATAGCTTGATTAACAATATGGGTTAAGTGCATCAGGGCAGGGTGACAGGAATATCTTTCAATCGGCCATCATAGGGGCGATTTTCCAGGCGCTGGCTGTGAGATTCGACACCGATTTCCTCATCGCTCAAATAACAGGCCGGGTCTTCCTGCCAGGGGTCGCCGCTGAGCTGATAGGCGCGAACCCGGGTGTTGCCGCCGCAAATGGCCTGGTGCTGGCAGTCGCCACAGCGGCCCTTGAGTGGGCGGGGATGGGCTTTCAAACCGGCCATCAATGGGTCACTAGTATCGGGCCATATTTGTGAAAACGGACGATCCTTGACGTTGCCCAGGGTGTAATCCCACCAGAAAGTATCGGGATGCACATTTCCCAGGTTGTCGATGTTGGAGATATTCACCCCGGATGAATTGCCCCCCCATTGTTTGAGGCGGGCGGTTAGTTCAGTGACTTTGTCGGGCACATGCTGTTGTGCCCATTGTAATAAATACACTCCATCGGCATCGTTATTGCCCGTGACGAATTCTTTGGGCTGGCCCTGTTGAATTGAATCCCAGCAGGTTTTGAACATCAGGTCCATGGCCTTGCGGGTCATGTTATGGATGACATCGTCGCCACGGTTTTTATTACCGCGACCGGCATAATTAAGATGAGACAGATAAAACTTGTCGATATCGTGCTGGTTGAGTAAATCCAGCGCCTGGGGTAACTCAGCCGCATTGTCCTGTGTGAGTGTAAAACGCAGGCCGACTTTTATGCCGTGTTCCTTGCATAACTGGATGCCGTGCATGGCTTGTTTGAAGGCACCGTCGCGACGACGGAAAGTATCATGGGTCTGTTCGATGCCATCGATGCTAATACCGACATAGTCATAACCCGCTTCGGCAATTTGCTGGATATTCTGTTCATCGATCAAGGTGCCGTTGCTGGACAGGCCGACATAAAAACCCATGGCTTTGGCACGTTTAGAAATATCAAAAATATCCGGACGTAACAAGGGCTCGCCGCCGGATAAAATCAGCACCGGAACCTTGAACTGTTTCAGGTCGTCCATCACGTCATATACTTGCTCGGTGGATAGCTCACCAGGAAAATCTTTATCGGCAGAAATGGAATAACAGTGTTTGCAGGTCAGGTTACAACGTCGCACCAGGTTCCAGATCACCACCGGACCGGGTGGTTTTCTGGCTGGGCCCAGTGGCATGTCCTGGGCCAGGGTCTGCATGAATTGGGTCATTCTGAACATGGCTGTTTTCCCATTATTGGTTTTTGACGCAGAGGCGCAAGGGTCATTCCTACATTATAAATTGGACAACATTCATCGGTTAATCCTTAAACCCGTCTTCTTAAGAATTTTAGTGCTGAACAGCACATCGTGACCGAGATCGTTATCACCCAGTAGCCGGGAGATGTGTTCAACTTTTTCAGCCACTTCTTCACGACTTTTTCCATGCACCATGGCAAACAGGTTGTAGGGCCATTCGGGTAGAAAACGAGGGCGTTGGTAACAGTGGCTGACAAAATCCACAGCACCGATCTGTTGCCCTAGTTGCTGGATTTTATTGTCCGGCACACTCCATACACTCATGCCATTGGCGGTAAAACCCAGCCTGTAATGATTAGGCACCAGACCGATACGGCGGATAATGCCCCTGTCCAGCATGGCCTGCATGCGATGGATAACTTCTTTTACATCCAGATCCAGTTGTTCGGCTACATCGTGGTAAGGGCTGCGGCTTAAGGGTAAACCGGTTTGGGTAGCCGCAATAATCTGTCGGTCTATGGCATCGATTTCTTCAGTGTTAATAAGTGAGGGAGCGTTTTGCATGGTTACACTTCAAAGATGAGTTGCAGAAAAAACTCCTGCTGTTTGGGCATGTTATAAACCTTGAGCCCGCTTTGTTGTTCGATAGCTTGTATTACCGATGCAATTTCTTCAGGGGTTTCCGTGGCCACCACAAACCACATATTTAACTCATGGTCGCGGGCATAGTTGTGGGCAACCTGATCGAAACTGTTGACGATACCGGTCACTTCGTCGTAACGATCCGTGGGTACCTTGATGGCGGCCAGGGTTAGGCCTCCACCCATTTTTTCGGCATGGTACATGGGGCCAAAGCGGCTGAGTAAGCCTGTCGTTTGCATGGCCTCAATTCGATGGAGAATGTCATCGGCGGGAATATCCAGCTGTCGTTCCAGTTGCTGCCACGGATTTTCACAAATCGGGAAACCGCCCTGCAGCTGGTTAATGATTTTTCGATCGGTATCGGTCAGCTGCATGTTAAACCGCTTCCCGAGTCTGGTTATGGATATAGTAGGCACCCCGTTGTTTGAAACAACGTTTACTGAACAGGGCTTCATGGCGAATGTTCTGAACCTGGCAACTTTCGATCATTAAAGCCAGGTTGGCCAGCACATCTTTGCGATCCTGGCCGTGAATCATACAGAATAGATTGTAGGGCCAGTCAGGCATGTGCCGGGGACGGCGATAACTTAAGGTGACAAATTCAAACTGGCCGAAGCATTGGCCCAGCTCATCCACCTGTTCATCGGGGATATCCCACACCACCATAGCATTGGCTTTGTAACCTAGCTCACGATGACGTACCACCAGGCCAAAGCGTTTGATACGGCCCTGCTGTTTCATGTTTTTAATGTAGTCCAGCACCTCGGATTCACTGCTATCAATTTGTTCAGCAATTTGTTGATAGGGACGAGGGTGTAGGGGCAGGCCCAGTTGCAGTACGGCAATCAGCTTGCGTTCATCAAGCATGCTGGCCTGCATGTATCAATTGCAGGGGAAAAGCCAGGTCGATATGGTAATCCTGCTCCATGGGCAGGGATAAAATTCTATAGCCGGTTTTTTGTTCCATGTCGGCCAGAATGTCATTCAACAGAATGCTGGATTCAGCAGTGGCCACAAACCAGAGGTTGAAATGATGTTCACGTTCATAGTTGTGGTTGACCGCGGAGTAACTGCTGATGATATCGGCGATGGTAAGCAGTTTGTGTTCTGGTACCGCCATGGCCGCCAGGGTGCTGGCACCGATACGATTGGGTGTGAACACGGCCCCGACACGACTCAGTATGCCCTGGGCTTTAAGATCGGCCAGCAAATCCAGCAAGGCCTGCTCTTGTATGCCTAATTTCTCAGCCATGTCTGCATAAGGGGTGGCAGACAGGGGGAAATCATGCTGAAACTCATTGAGCATCTGCTGAATGGTTTCAATAGTTAAATGATGTTGCTCATGAAACGTGAAACGGTCTAATGACATGAAATAACTCCAATGCCTTTTTAGACCGCAATGTACTGGAATGACGACTCAATAGCCTTGACTTAGGGCAAGGAATGCGACTTAAAACAGCCCCCATGACAGGGCTAAAGCTTTGATATTAAATAAGAAAATATTAATATACGAGTGCCGATTCAGGCTTTAACTGTGACTTTTCAAGGCTGCTTCGTACTTGGCTTCCACTTCAGTGAGCTTATCGGCGGGAATAAACTCATGCCACTGATCCTGGGGAATATTGCCCATGGCCGTGGCTTCATAATCACCGCATTGCGGGCATTTGAAGAAAAACACATGCTTGTTCTGGCAGGTCTGGGTATCGATGGCAAAGTCATCCAGTTCCAGGTCACATTTGCATTTACGACAGATTCGGGAAAACTGAAAACCGCTGCTCATAATCCACTCCGGGGTTGTTGATTGGATAAGAGTAGCAAAAAACGGTTGAGGTGTAACCTGAGTGTAAACAGGGTTTTAGGGTGATTTTGTAATGTTATTGAATGCTTATATTTGTACATTGGCTTCGCCTGGTGGGTATGTTTAGCAGCGCTTCTGGTGATTGTAGGAAGGAATAATTAATCGTGATAGTATCGATTGGAATATCCCTGCATATAGGCAGGGTATAGGTGTATATATAGGAATATATTTCTAGATATGTATGTTATTCCTGTATGTAGGGATTTTGTATATATCACTGTTAGTGCCCTCAGGAGCCAATATGGGAAGAAAGGCAAAGCATCATTACATTCCGAAATGCTATTTGAAAGGATTTACAAACGGCGGCGAGAACACATCACAGTTTTGGGCTGTACCAAAAAACAATGATGCTCCATTCCCTACTACCCCAAATGATTCATGTGCTGAGCGTGACTACTATAGCGTTGCCCATGAAAATTCATTAATTGTCGAAGATTTCTACGCTGAACAAATAGAGCCAAAAATAGTTAAAGCAATCAGGCACATTGAATCTCACTCAAGCCTACCGCCTAAAGAGGAAATGAGGCATCTTATTTTATTATTGGCCACACTGTATTTGCGTGTACCCTCGCATAGAAAAACATTGGAAATGCCCATGAGGAGAACAAAAGAAATCGTAGATAGCATGAGCCAAGAAATTAACATTTCAAATAAAGACGAATTTGAATACTCCAAGACTGATCTTATTAAATCAGAGTTAAGACTAATTGATACTGTACAAGAATGCTTGTCAAACAAGCATTACCAGTTGCATATTATTGAAGACGATAACCTTAACGTAGTAACTTCAGATAACCCTTTTATCTTGAGTCACCCCAAAGGTAGAAAAGGTTTCTACTTTGGGCTTAATACATCTAATGTTGAGATCTGTGTGCCAATAACTAGCAAGGCAATTTTAACTGCTAGAAATGAAGAAATGAAAGAGGGTACCTTTATAGCAAGCAAGGAGCTGATTGGATTGACCAATACAAAGCTCATATTATCCACCAGCCGATTCTTTTACTCTAAAACAGAAGAGATACTTTTGGTTGATGATAACATTTCGGTATACAAACACAACATCAGCACTAATCGGGTAGCCGAGGGTCTCTAACCCTCAGCCCCCACAACACCCTGCATGCGGCTCCGCACAGGGCGTTTCCTAAAGATGTTTTAAAGCAAGCTG